>NZ_JBEOOG010000043.1:0-32555 GCF_040308965.1 Pseudoalteromonas sp. MER144-MNA-CIBAN-0113 | reverse complement strand
TCGATTTTAACGCAAGCGTTTTTAAAGGCTTTTTTGCATTTAATTTTTACCCCAAAGATACCCCACCTAGACACACACGTTACCCACAAAACCCTGTGGATAACCCTGCATTTATCCTCTTTTTAAATGTAGAAAACAAAAAAGCATCTTTAGTTAGATGCTTTTATAAAGGTTCTAATTAGCCGTTAATATAAAATACTATAGAGCTTGCGGCGATATTTAGCGGCTAATGCATCGCCGTCAGGTAAAGAGGCGATTATTGCTAAGAAGTTTGGTTTGGCTTCATCATAGTTAAGATCCTTTTTAAGGATAGTAAAGAGTGCTTCTAATGCCTCTTCTTTCCTTCCCGCTTCATTTAAAAGGTTACTTAGCTGCATTTGCAAATCAAGTTCATTTGGATGTTTAGCGACTTTTTCTTGAAGTTCTTTTATCTGCGGTGAATCGGTTGCCTCTAATGCGGCCTCACATTTTGCCTTAATATTATTAAAGTATGCATCTTGCTCTTTTACATCTATTGTTTCTATTAACGCAGCGGCTTCATCAAGTTTGTGGATTTGTATACATATATCTGCCAGTACTAATTTAATCCTCGCATTTCGACTATCAAGTTCATACGCTTGTTTGGCATAAGTAAACGCGGCATTTAAGTCGCTATTAATCAGTGCTTGCTTAGCCTGCTCTAATAATAAGTCTTGTTGAGCTGGTAAATGTTTAGATAATGCATCACGAACTTGGCTTTCTGTTTGTGCACCCGCTAATACATCAACTGGAGCTGAGTCTTTTAATAACACTAAAGTAGGTAAGGTTTGCAATCCAACTTGTTGGGCAAGTTGAGAGGCAAGTGCCTGCTCTGCATCGCAGTCTAAGTTTGCGACTACTATATAGTTGCTGTATTCAGCAGCTAACTTATCTAAAATAGCTGCTTGGCTAATACACTCTGGGCTTTGTGGAGAAAAAAAGTTAAGTAGTACTAACTTTTGTTGTGATGTTTCACCCAATACTTGCTGAAGGTTTTGTGCGTTAAGACTAACTATATTGCTCATTGAATTATTGCCATGTTCATCTATTTAGGTTTTTATATGGTGATGAAGATAATAATTACAAGTCATCTGTTTAAATCATTTAAATACAATAGAAGGTAGTGAGGGAAATATGAAATTAGCGTATGTAAGTGCATTGTGTTTATTAGTCAGCCCATTATTGAATGCGCAAGCACTTAAGTTGGATCTTGATACCAGCATGCCGGCAATAGAAAAACTTTACTTAGACCTACATCAATCACCTGAATTGTCATATAAGGAAAAGCAAACAGGTAAAAAAATCGCTGAACGACTTCAGAAATTAGGGTTTGACGTAACCGATAATGTAGGTGGCTATGGTGTAGTCGGAATTTACAAAAATGGTCAAGGCCCTACCGTCATGATCAGAACTGATACTGATGGCCTGCCTATAACAGAGCAAACAGGCAAAACTTACGCATCAACTATTACCACAATTAATGATCAAGGTAGTGAAGTTGGCGTTATGCATGGCTGTGGTCATGATATTCATATGAGCTCTTTTATTGGTACTGCTGAGCAATTAATTACGCATAAAAATAAGTGGCAAGGTACTTTAATGATGGTTGCTCAACCCGCTGAAGAAGTAGGCGGTGGTGCAAAAGCAATGCTCAAGGAAGGATTATTTAACAAATACGCTAAACCAGATCATATTATTGCTTTGCATGTAAGCGCTAGCGTTGCTGCGGGTAAAGTGGCAATGAAAAATGAATACACTATGGCCAGTGTTGATTCTGTTGATATTAGTATAAAAGGCAAAGGTGGCCATGGTGCTTACCCGCATACAACTATCGACCCTGTGATCATCGCAGCTCGAACGATACTTGCACTACAAACAATTACTAGTCGTGAGCTTTCTCCACTTGAGCCTTCAGTGATAACGGTGGGTTCCATTCATGGTGGCTCTAAACACAATGTTATTTCTGATGAAGTTAAGTTGCAACTTACGCTACGCAGCTACAATCCAGATATACGTAACGCACAAATAGTGGCAATTAAACGTATTACTGCAGGTATAGCACAAAGTGCAGGCCTCGAGGAATCTCTCTACCCTGTAGTGAAAGTTCATGAAGATGAATCAATTCCATCAACTTACAATAACCCAGTACAAACTAACCTTGTTCGAAACGCTATAAAAAGTGCGATAGGTGATGCAAACGTGCTCGAAACAGAAGCGGTAATGGCCGGTGAAGACTTTGGATTATACGGGCGCACCGACGAAAATATTCCTATCACCTTATTTTGGCTAGGTGGCGTTAACCAACAGCAGTACGCCAAGGCAATAAAAAATAACGAAACACTGCCCTCGTTACATTCAAGTAAATTTGCGCCTGATTATAAAGTAGCACTGCCTACAGGAATAAAGGCAATGAGTAACGCCGCTGTGGCACTATTCAATCAGTAACCTTCAACGCTATATGTAAGCCCTGCGATTAATTTACCGCAGGGCTTTTTTTATAACTCGACTTTTTATACGGCGCTTTTTTTGTACGTTTGGCAAAGCGCTTTTTAGGTGACGTTTTAGGTAACAGTGCAAATGCCTGACTATTGCAGTTCGCCGCTTGACTTACAAAATTAGTTAAATCGGCTAATAAAGGTTGTATAAACTGCTGATAACTCATTGCTTGCTGTGCAATATCACCTAAACTCGACTCCCATTTTGCAGTTAAGTCGGGGCTTGATAATCCCTCTGGTAATACACTAATTAATGCCAGACCTGTTTCAGTTGCTTTAATTGCTTTTCCCTCACGTTTTAAAAAGCGACGTTTAAATAACAGCTCAATAATGCCTGCACGCGTTGCTTCTGTACCGAGGCCATCTGTTTCTTTTAATATTTTTTTGATTTGCAGGTCTTTTACATAACGGCTAATTCCCGTCATAGCAGCAAGTAAGGTTGCATCGGTAAAATGAGCCGGAGGAGATGTATGCTTTTGCACCACTTCACCTTTAGCACAAGTAAGTGCCATACCTTTTTCTAAATAAGGCAATGTAGCTTCTTCTTTGAGTTCCGACTTACCCATGAGCAATTTAAAACCTAAGCTTACATCTTGCTTTGCACTTGCTTTAAATAAACCTCCGGCTATGGTTACCTCTACTTTGCTTTCGTTGTAAATGTAGTCGGGATAAAACTGAATTAAATAGTGTCGACTTATTAACTGATAAATTTTTGCTTCATCATTGGCTAAACTCACACTTTTTAACTGTTTAGCTGTCGGCACAATGGCGTGATGAGCGGCCACTTTTGCATCATTAAAACATTTACTACGTTGTTTTGCATTTGCCTCATTTACCAGCTCTACTGACTGCCCACCATTTACGGCTATCGCTTTTAAAATAGCAGGTGCATCTTGGTGATGCTCTCTCGGTAAGTAACGGTTATCTGAGCGTGGGTAGGTAATTAATTTATGACGTTCATATAAAACTTGGCAAATATCGAGTACTTTTTGTGCTGGCATCCCAAAAGCTTTAGCAGCATCTATTTGTAAAGCAGATAAGTTATAAGGAAGCGGCGCGGTTTGTTTTTTTTGCTTTTGCTCAAGCGCTGTTACATTTGCGGGCTGATTAGCAATGCGTGAAGTCACATTTTCGGCTAAGGCTTTATTAAGTACTCTGCCCTCTTCATCTTGATATGGTTCGCACGCTTTACTCGGTATCCACTTAGCAGTAAATGATTGCTGCTCAGGTGTAACAAGATGAGCAAGTACTTCATAAAATGGTTTGGATACAAAATTTGCGATTTCATTATCACGATTTACAACTAAACCTAAAATAGGTGTTTGTACTCGCCCAACCGACAACACATTACCAAAGCCCGCTTTTTTCCCAGCTAGCGTATAAGCTCGCGTTAAATTCATACCAAACAACCAATCAGCACGAGACCGTGCTAAAGCAGATACACTCAAAGGGATAAAATCACGGTTAGCCCGCATAGAGTTGAGTGATTTTTTTACCGCAGTTAAGTTTAAATCACTAATCAATAAGCGTTGAATACTTTGCTTTTTAGTTTGACTAATTTTTGCTTGCTCGATTACTTCATCAACCAGTAGCTGACCCTCACGATCAGGATCGCCAGCATGCACGAGTGTTGTAGCCTGCTTAATTAATTTTTTTAAAATGGTAAGCTGCTTACGGGTTTTTGTTTTAGCTTTTAATTGCCAGTGTTCAGGCACAATAGGTAAATGCTCAAATTGCCATTTTTTAAAACGCTCATCATAGTCATCGGGTTCTGCTTGCTCGAGCAAATGACCTATGCACCAAGACACACAATCACCATTCGCCACTTCAATATAACCATCGTGTTTTTTATGAGGTTTTGGAAGCGCATCTGCAATAGCGCGTCCTAATGAAGGTTTTTCAGCAATATAAAGTTTCATAACCACACCCCAACACTGTTCATATAAACAGTAGTTTAGCATATCAGTTTAAAACTGGGGATATTTTTATAGTTTCTAACTTAAAGCTTTATTTCGCTTATTAACAAAAAGATATAAAAGAGGCAGGTAACACACTATAACTGTGCCAACATTAATGAGTGGCAGTAAAGTTTTATACATATAAGTGCTATATGATAATTCCCAAAGATGGCGGTCGACTAAACGAAACAATTGTAAAATGGGTGCACCAATAACCACAAGCTGACCCAGTACGCATTGCCACAAATAAACTTTATCTTTGATACCTAAATAAGCAATCAAAGCCATCCAAGATAAATCGTTTAATGCCCAAACTACATAACGGTATATGTAAGTGCCGTCATCAAACTCTTTGAGCGATGAATGAATTAAAGCACCAAAAAGAAAAAAAGAAGCCGTTATTAAAGTAAACCTTAAAGCACAGAGATCTTTTCGTAAATAAAAAACAAAAATAGCTGGGCTCAAAATAAGCACCCAGCTACTGTTTAAAATTTCTAAAATTTTATCAAACCAATCAGGCATGATTACTTAGTAAAATTCGTTTTTTTATCATCGTCATCGCCAGTACCGTTACCAGGCATACTACAATACTTAGTTAACATACTCGCCCCATTACATTTGTTAAGAATGTTGCATTCTATGCTAAAAAAGGTACATAGCCAAGTCATTCTATCTTACATCAATTGGCGCTGACTCTTTTGCCTTGCCTTGTAAAATTGATATTTCTACACGGCGGTTACGTCTTCGATCTTCGCGGGAGTCGTTCGGCACTAAGGGCCTAGTTTCTGCACGTCCTACCACCATCATTCTGGTTTTATCAAAACCTGGAACTTTTTGTAATTCACTCGCTACCGCAACTGCGCGTTTAGATGATAAATCCCAGTTATTAATGTAAAGCTCGTTGGAAACCTGAAAATCATCCGTATGACCAGACACCGTAATTTCACCGGGTACATCTTTAAGTAATCGGCCAATATCTTGAATGATAGGTTTAAATTGTGGTTGTAAAAATGCACTCCCCGATGGAAACGAGCCATTTTCTCTAATACGAATTATGATTTGCTGCCCTAAAGATTCAAGCTCAATAGCCCCATCAATAATTTGCTTTTCAAGCTGTTGCGCAATTTTTTTAACTAAGTCATTTATTTGCTCTTGATCAGCAGCAGACACTGCCGTAGCTGCAGCAACTTCCTCTGAGGTACTGCTTGATTCACCACCTCGCTTTTCACCACGTTGCTCTTGACGTCCACCTGCGGAGCTTTCATCTCCCGCCTGAAACTCAAGCATTTGTTGGGTCATTTCAACCGTTTGTTGCTGAATGGTTTCTATAGGAGTTGGCTCAGGTTTACCCGGCGTAAACTCCATAGCAATAACAGATGTCCCTTTTGGAATGTCTTTTACTTCTATTTTATTTTGTACACCAAAAGCAAACTTCATTGAGCCTGCAATTTGTTTAAATTTAAGTACATCCATTTCAGAAAATGCGAGTAAAAGTACGAAAAAGCACATTAATAATGACATTAAATCGGCAAACGTTCCCATCCACGCAGGAAGTCCTGGAGGTGGGCATTTGCACTCTTCATCTGACATAATTATTCCTCAGTATTGACTGCGCGTTTTGATTCAGCCAAATAATTTTTCAAGATCCCTTCAATTACTTTAGGATTTTGCCCGTCTTGAATACCTAATACTGCATCTAAAATTAAGCGCTGATTCATGGCCTCTTCGTCTTTACGCAGTTCAAGTTTTACCTGAATAGGAATGGCTACAACGTTTGCTAAAAACGCACCGTATAATGTGGTTAACAACGCAACCGCCATTGCCGGTCCGATAGCTTTGGGGTCATCCATGTTCGAGAGCATAGCCACTAAGCCTATCAACGTACCGATCATCCCCATTGCAGGTGCAATATCACCTAATGATTTAAATAAGGTTGCCCCCATTTCATGGCGAGTGGTGGTTAACGAAATATCTTTTTGTAATGTTGCACGTACCACATCAGCATCATGCCCATCTACTAGCATATCAACGCCTTTGCGCATAAAAGGATTTGGGATTTCGGCTTCTTCTAAGGCTAAAAACCCGCCTTTTCGAGCAGAGTCAGCTAATTCTACCGCTTTTTCGATTAATGCTTCAGGAGGCTCAATTTTAAACATAAACGCTTTTGCACATACTTTACCAATGCCAAGAAATTGCGACATGGTAAAATTAGATAAAACGATAAAAAGGGAACCACCAAATACAATAACCACAGAAGGGGTATTGTAAAACATAGCGACTTCACCGCTACTACTCATAAACATGGACATGACAATTAAGCCAATTGCGCCAAGGATCCCAATAATGGTTGCTAAATCCACATTCCCTCCAAAGGTTTTATATTTTTTCTTCGCAAGCGTTGTTATTAATTGTTTATCGGCAAGGTACTGAAATACTTAAGTGATTTTTATGATAAACGGTAAAATTAAGATTAGCTATATTTTAGATCAACATAGGTAATCAATCTAATTAATCAAAATTAATAATTTTAAAAAATAACGTTGAAACGCAATAAAACCCAATCAACAGCATTTATCTATCAAAAAACAATATCATTCTTTGACCTAGTTTAGCATTCCCCCTAAAATTGGCGTCTAAATTTATTATGTAAGTTGAAAATAAAGATGGCGACTAAAAAACCTGAAAATTTAAGTTTCGAACAAGCACTAGAAGAGTTAACAACAATTGTCAGTGAAATGGAACAAGGTGATTTATCGCTTGAACAGTCTTTAAAGCAATTTGAGCGCGGTATTGCACTTGCGAGCGCATCTTCAGGCAAACTTCAACAAGCTGAGCAAAAGGTGTCGATATTAATGGGTAATGACGAAAAAGCACCGCTTACTCACTTTGATAACGATATGGAATAATCGTGAGCATAAAAGAACAAATAAAACTCGCTCAAGATGATGTAGCTAATACGCTCAACCTTTATTTTGAACAACCTCTTGAAAGCGACAATACTATAAAAGAAGCCACACATTACAGTGTAATGAATGGTGGTAAAAGACTGCGCCCGTTTTTAGTGTACACCACAGGTAAAATACTCGGTGCTGACAAGCGTGATTTAGATGTACTTGCCGCAGCCATTGAATGTATTCATAGTTATTCATTAGTGCATGACGACTTACCCGCTATGGATGATGATGATTTACGCCGTGGTCGCCCTACATGTCATATTGTATATGGTGAAGCACAAGCGATTTTAGCTGGAGATGCACTGCAAACTTTAGCATTTGAACTTATTGCTAAGCACACATTTAAATGTTCGACTGAAGCACAATTAAAAATGATCGCAGCACTAGCGCATGCATCGGGGTTACAAGGTATGGTTGCCGGACAAGGCCGCGATATTGCAGCAACCGATAAGGTTATTACTGTTGATGAGTTAGAACGCATTCATAAACTTAAAACCGGTGCGCTAATAAATTGTGCGATCACTCTTGGCGCACTGTGCGCTCCTAATACAAGCCAACAAACTTTAGATAACTTATCAACTTTTGGATACGCTATAGGGCTTGCATTTCAAGTTCATGACGATATTTTAGATGTTGAGGGCGATACGCTTACTTTAGGCAAGCCACAAGGGTCAGATATTGCAGCGAATAAAGCGACATACCCCGCTTTATTAGGTATGCTAGGCGCTAAGCAAAAAGCACAAAATTTAATACAACAAGCCCATGAGGCATTAGCTAACATTGACGCAGACACAACAGATTTAGCGGCATTGGCTAACTATTTAATTGAACGTGACCATTAAATACAGCTAAAACGTATTAACTCTTAGTATAAAATTATTACTGAATATTAAGTCGCCTTTTAAACCTCGTTTGTTTTGAGGAGGGTTAATATTAGCGAAGGATATATAAAAAACCATGACACTTGATAGCAGCAAGTATCCATTACTTGATTTGGTGAACGAACCAGCCCACTTGCGAGACTTAGCACAAGATAAGCTTCCTGCATTTAGCCATGAATTGCGTGACTATTTACTCAATTCGGTATCGCAAAGTAGCGGTCATTTAGCGTCTGGTTTAGGAACCGTAGAACTTACCGTTGCACTACATTATGTATACAACACACCCGAAGACCGCTTGGTCTGGGATGTGGGTCATCAAGCTTATCCGCATAAAATACTGACTGGCCGTCGTGATCAAATGCATACCATTCGCCAAAAAGACGGATTGCATCCTTTCCCTTTTAGAGATGAAAGTGAATACGACACCTTTAGTGTTGGCCATTCAAGTACCTCAATTTCTGCGGCGTTAGGTATGTCTATTGCTGCACAAAAAGAAGGCAAAGGGCGTAAAACAGTCGCGGTAATAGGCGATGGCGCAATTACTGCTGGTATGGCCTTTGAAGCAATGAACCACCTTGGCGATGTTAAATCAGACATGCTGATCATTTTGAACGATAACGAAATGTCGATATCTGAAAATGTCGGTGCGTTAACCAATCATTTTGCGCGTATTTTATCAGGTAGCTTTTATACCAACATCCGCGAAGGCAGTAAAAAGCTGCTCTCTGGTGTACCGCCGGTAAAAGAGCTTGCCAGCCGTATGGAAGAACACATTAAAGGGATGATGATCCCGGGTACTTTTTTTGAAGAATTAGGTCTAAATTACATTGGCCCAATTGATGGACATGATGTGAATATGTTGGTTGATACGCTGCGCAATATGCGTAACTTAAAAGGCCCACAGCTTTTACATATAAAAACCCAGAAAGGCAAAGGTTACAAGCCTGCCGAAGCCGATCCGATTGGTTATCATGGCGTACCAAAATTTGATCCTGCAACATCAAGCTTACCAAAATCTAAGCCAGGTGCGGCGACTTTCTCAAATGTGTTTGGTGATTGGCTTTGTGACATGGCCGAGCAAGACAGTAAGCTCATGGCAATCACGCCAGCTATGCGTGAAGGTTCAGGCATGGTACGTTTTTCTAAAGAGTATCCAGAACAATACTTTGACGTAGCAATAGCAGAACAACACGCTGTTACTCTTGCTGCAGGTTTTGCTTGTGAGGGCTTAAAGCCCGTTGTGGCTATCTATTCTAGCTTTTTACAACGCGCGTACGATCAACTAATTCACGACGTTGCACTGCAAAACCTACCGGTATTATTTGCTATAGACCGCGCCGGTATTGTTGGAGCCGATGGTGAAACCCATCAAGGCGCCTACGACTTAAGCTTTATGCGCTGTATACCTAATATGGTCATTATGGCCCCAAGTGATACTAACGAATGCCGTCATATGCTTTATACAGGCTATCAAGCTAATTGTCCTGTTGCTGTTCGTTACCCGCGTGGTAGTGCAGGCTCAACAGACATTCAAAGCACTATGCAACAACTTGAAATGGGTAAAGCAAATGTAATTAAAAAAGGTACTAAAGTGGCTATATTGTCATTTGGTACCTTGCTTGAAAACGCACAACTTGCCACTGATGAGCTCAATGCCACTCTAGTAAACATGCGATTTATTAAGCCACTTGATACGGCATTAATTGATGAGCTGATTAATGATCACGATATTATTGTAACCCTAGAAGATAACGCGATTGCGGGCGGTGCAGGCTCTGCAGTTAATGAATATTTATCGAGCATTAAAGCCGATGTAAAAGTGCTTAACTTAGGTATTCCTGATGAATTCATTAAACATGGCACACAACAGCAAATGCACGATGAAATGGGGTTAGGTGAACACGGTATTTTAACTTCAATTAAATCATTTATGAGCTAACACTTATCGTGTTTAATAAAAAAGGAGCCATTGGCTCCTTTTTTATTGCTCATCTATAACCTCTAGCGCATCCATACCTTAATATCGGCTAGACCATTGCTTTGTAACAAACCAATTTGCTGTTCAACATTGGGGTTTTGCTCAAACTCAAATGCATCTAATTGCTCGTCAAAGGTAATATTAGCGACGCCATCGCCGCCGCGTTTTTTAACTTGATGTAATGCTATGTCAGCTAGATTAATTGATGTTTCCCAGCTAATAACTTGCCCACCTAAGAGAGGTAACGGATAGAACGACCACCCGACTGACGCTGTTATATTGGTTGTTTCACCGTTAGGAAGCTGAAACGAATAATCAGCAATTGCTTGGCATAATTCATATACATAGCTGTCGATTAAATTACATTTAAAATCGCGCAATAACAGTAAAAACTCATCACCACTCCAACGGGCAACATAATCAGAACCTTGGGTACGCGAGTTAAGTAATGCTGCTACTTGTTGTAAACAGCTATCTCCAGCAATAGGACCATAGGCATCGTTAATGCGGCTAAAGTTATCTAAATTAATAATTAACAACACCAACGATTTACCTTGAGCCTGTAATGACTGCGAGTTACGCTGAAAATGCTCAATATCTTTTGGTAGTTGATCAAACAAAAAACGGCGACTTCTCAGCCCTGTTAGCTCATCAGAGTGACTAACAAGTTTAAGCTGAGAGTTTACTTGGTTTAATTTATCGTTTGCTTGGCGAAGCTCAAGGGTTCGCTCAGTAATAAGCCCCTCAAGAACCTGCTGCTTACGTCGCTCTTGAACTTTAAATACCCAAAACACCAAATAAAAGAGCAACACAAAACCACTGGTGATCAGTAATCTAAAATATATAGTTTCACCAAATCGTTCAGGCACCACAAAAGCGTATTCGGCCGATTGCGCTTTGCCCCAATCTTCACCTTGACGTTTTGTCTCTAATTCAAATAAAAACATACCTGCTGGTAAGTTAGTGTAAATTGCTTCTCGGCGGGTATTTGCATAGCGCCAATCATTATCAAGTCCATTGAGTTTATACCTAAACTCTATACTTGCAGGTGCATAATAATCGATAGCGGTATAGGTAAGCGTTACATCACGCTCGTCAGTTTTAAGTACTGGCTTTTTACCTAACGCAGCCGCAGCAAGTTTTCGTGATGGCGTGGTTAAAGTTTCTATAGTTGGTTTAAGTGAACGCAGTCCAAATAATTCTACGTCTTTAGGAATTTCTACAACGCCTTGCAAGCTGGGATACCAAATTGAATTATCCATATCAACCACCGCATCATGGCCTAAACCATTACAGCATTGACTTGCTTTACCATCGAGCTGTCGATCAAATGAAGAGATCACTTCCTCCACTTTTAGGCTTTCAATGTTGGCTTTGAATTGCTCAACTGGCATGCGATAAACCCCTTTCATGGTGCTTACCCAAATGCGTTTTGTAGTATCATCGTACTCAAGACTAAATATAGAACCATATGGCAGCCCATTGGCGGCATCTAATTGCTGCCACTGCCCTTGTCCACTGCGATAAAACAAACCATCATTCAACGAACCAATTAAAATACCTACGCCTTTAATGTGTAAAATGCTAGTAACGTACGCACTTTCTAAGGTGGTTTGGTCACCTATTTTTTCTATCCCGCGTTCAGTAAAGTAATACGCGCCTTTACTGGTACCAATCACGCCAAAATTTGGTTTATCTAGAACATAAGTAACAAACTTACTACCTAAGAACGCATTGTACGCAAAAGGGTTTAAGCCATTATAATTTAGACGATATAACCCTCGTCCGGTGCCTACCCAAAAGCCGCCTTTAGTTGAAGTGCTAATTGCAAAAACAGGGTTATCGCTCAACGCACGAGCAGGGAAACTATATAAGGTGTTCGACTCATAGAAAAACAAGCCTCTGCCAGTAGCAATATAAAGGCGATCGCCATCAAATTGCAGGTCATGTACCGAGGCATTTCCATACTTGGCACTATTGATAACATTAATAAAGGTTTTATCGGCATCAAAATAACCAATGCCACTTTTATTGGCAATCCATAATTTACCATCAGGTGATTTACTAATAGCCATCACCGCTTCGGTCATTTTAGAAATGGCTGAATGGCGCTCTATTCGCCCTTCGTGAGCAAGCCATAACCCTTCACTAAAACTCGCTAGCCATATGTTATTTTCATCATCTCTAAATATATCGGCAAACCAAATGCTCTGATCTAATTGGCTGGGTTCAACCCACTGCCAATCATTAGATTTAGCTCTAAATAATAAACGTCCATAGGTTGATATCCACAAGCCGCCATTACCATCGCTCATAAACTTATACACAGCTGAGTTATTAGCATTGGGCAGTGGAAACGGACGTAGCTCGTCATCTAAATCTAAAAAGTAAGCCCCTAACTCAGAAGCTAGGTACAAATTACCATTTAAAAACGATAGATCGTGAACAATGGTTTGCGCTAAACGATCAGGCAGAGCCACTTTAGCAGTTAGTTCTAAGCGTAATTTAGAAAAGTCAGACGCGCTTTGCGTCAGGCGTAATAAATTACGGTCGTTAACCAGCCAAATTCCCTCTGGTGAGAGCGCCATTTTACTGACTGACCCTACTATTTGGGTGATCGCAGTGGCATTTACGATAGGGCTCGGATTGTTTAGCTGGTCGCGCAGCTCTATCTGGCCTCTGTCTATGTAATAAAGCCCATTAGCTGCTATCCAAATACTGCCTTTAGAGTCTTCAAGAATATCTCTAACAGGGCCTTTAATATTAAACTCTTGTGCGGTTAGCTTTTCTGGGTCTATAACAACTAGGCCGTTTTTCGTGCCTATCCATAATAGTCCTTGGCCATCAATCAGTAATTTATTGATGCCATTGCTGGGTAAAAACAGACTATTTTGAGTGTTGTAATTAGTAAAAGTGTTACCATCAAATCGGCTTAACCCGAATTGCGTACCAAGCCACATGTAGCCTTGGTTATCTTGCACCACACTTTTGAGGGATTGTGAGGGAAGTCCGTCTTTAATGTTCCATTGTTTAACTACGTAATCAGTAATTGAAGCCGTACTTGGCATGGCACACATCAAGAGTACACAAACCAATAAAAATCGCATCATAGTGCTGCCACCTAGTTAAACAAATAATAAATTAAAAGGGTAGTAAACCTACTTTTATCAATGCTTGCAAACAAATAAGCGAAAAAATACCTGCAAGTACATCATCGGCCATAATACCAAACCCACCATGAGCACGTTTATCAAGTATACGAATCGGCCCTGGCTTTGCTATATCAAAAAAGCGAAATAGTAAAAAGCCCACTAATAATGTTTGCCAATTCAGTGCTGCACCAATCATCGTTATATAGTAACCAGCGACTTCATCCCAAACAATAGCGGGGTGGTCATGAACTTGGAGGTCATCAGCTGTTTTTCCACATGCCCAAATACCAAATATACTGATCACCACCGCAAATACAATTTGTAACCATAACGGAAAATGCATGGTAATAAAAATAAACGGTAACGCCGCTAAAGTACCAAATGTACCTGGGGCTTTAGGCGCAAGCCCTGTACCAAAACCCAAACCAAAAAATTGATGTGGGCGTTTTAAATTAAATAATCGGTTTTTATTCAAACCTGCTCCTTGGAAAAGTGCTCAAAGCCTTTGTGCTCAAAAACAAACTTTTCACCTTGGTGTAATAATTCTATATTCCCGTCACCACTTTTGATTTGGCCGATACAGGTTGCTTCTACACCGTATTGGCGCAACTTAATATCGAGCATACTCTTATTACTGTCTGGGACGGTATAAAGTAGTTCATAGTCATCGCCATAGTTGAGTATAAAAGGAAGCTGTTGCTCAAAATCAAGACTCGCTTGCATTGCATCAGAAGTAGGTACATTTTCAATATTGATTGTTGCACTGACCTGTGACAAATCCAAAATGTGACTTAAATCAGCAAGTAAACCGTCTGAAATATCAATAGCTGATGACGCTAAGCCACGCAAAGCTTGTCCGGCGGCCACGCGTGGCGTTGGAAAGTTTAAACATTTATTAATATGCTTTAAATGTTCAGGTGCAACTGGCAAACCTTGTTTTTTTGACTCAATTGCCAAACCAGCATCACCTAGCGGTCCGGTTACAAAAATCCAGTCGCCCACTTTTGCGCCACTTCGACGCAGTGCTTTACCTTCAGGAACCGTGCCTTTTGCACAAATAGTAATACTGAGAGGGCCTTGAGTCGTATCGCCACCAATAATTTGTACATTAAAGTACTCAGCAATTTCATGCATACCGTCAGTCAGCTCTGCAATCCATTGTGGATCGATACTTGGCAACGTGAGTGCAACCGATACCCATGTAGGCTCTGCGCCCATGGCAGCTAAATCACTTAAATTTACTGCCAGAGCTCGATGCCCTAATGCGCGAGGAGAGATATCATGAAAAAAATGCACCCCAGCAACTAAGGTATCTGTTGTTACAGCAAGCTGACAGTTTGCTGGTACTGTGACAAGCGCACAGTCGTCTCCAATCCCTAAATTAACATCGCGACGAGTGATACCGCGACCTTTAAAGTAGTGATTAATTAATTCAAATTCCTTCATACACAAAAAAGCCGGCCTATGCCGGCTCTCCTTTTTAACGGTTATTTATAACAACTCACTGAATTAATATGCAGCTTAAGTTGTTATGACTTGCGTAACTGTTTTACAGCTTTATCAAGTACACCGTTTACAAATTTATGGCTATCTTCAGCGCCAAACATTTTCGCTAATTCAATGCTTTCATTGATAGCCACTTTGTAAGGAACATCTTCACGAAATTTAAGCTCGTAGCTGCTTAAACGTAAGATTGCACGTTCAACTTCGTCTAATTCATCAAATGGACGAGTTAAATGAGGCGATACAGCTTCGTCTAGTTGCTTATGATTTACGGCAACTCCACGCGCTAAATCTTTAAAATATTCAACATCAATTTTAGTCACATCGTTTTCGATCAACATTTGTTGTTCGATATCGGCAATTGCATTGCCGCTTAATTGCCATGAATACACGGCTTGAAGTGCTAAGATACGTGCTTTACGTCTTGCTGCTGGTTTCACAAAAATTCCTTAAACTTAAATTTTATCTAACACATTAACCATTTCAAGCGCACCTAAAGCAGCTTCGCCACCTTTGTTACCCATTTTGGTACCTGCGCGCTCAATTGCTTGCTCAATGCTTTCAGTGGTTAATACGCCAAATGCAACCGGGATATCATACTCAAGCGATACTTGTGCAAGCCCTTTATTTGACTCGCCAGCGACGAGATCAAAGTGAGGCGTGCCCCCTCTGATCACTACACCTAAGGCGATAATTGCATCATATTCTTTTTTTGCTGCAACGCGTTTCGCTGCTAAAGGTAATTCAACCGCACCGGGTACGTAAATCACGGTAATATCGTCTTCTGATACTCCACCAGTACGTTTTAGCTCATCAACAGCACCTGCAAGCAAGCTACTACCAATAAAGTCATTAAAACGAGAAATGACAATGGCAAACTTTTTGCCTGGAGCGTATTTATTACCTTCAATAATTTTCATTTGATAACCCTAAAAATAAGTTTAAGCGATTTCGGTTGCGCAAAAATTGATGCGCATTATACCACATAAATAAAATAATAACCTAGCGCGTAATTATTGTGGCTCTACGTAGTCAACCACTTCTAAATGGAACCCTGATAATGCATGGTATTTTTTAGGTAAACTCATCAAACGCATTTTTTGAATACCTAAATCAGCCAGAATTTGCGAACCCACACCTACGGTGCGCGAAGTACCTTGAAATTTACGTGGCGTCACATTTTCACCCGCATCAGCTGCGGCAAATGCTTTCACTGTGGCTTCTAACTCTTCAGTGCTTTCTTGCTTACCTAAAATAACTAAGGCGCCATTATGCTCAGCAATATAAGCCATTGCTTGCGATAAACCCCAACTACGGTCAGCATTGCGATCAGAGAGTAAAATATCGTTAAAGGTACTTTGTAAATGCACACGTACTAAGGTCGGTTCTTGTTGTTTTATTTCACCTTTAAGCAATGCATAGTGTAACTGCCCATCAATGGTGTCTTTGTATGTCACTAAGTCAAACTCACCATGTTCAGTTGGCAATTTACATTTTGCAACTTGCTCAATTGTGGTTTCGTTTAGGTTGCGGTACTCGATCAAATCAGCAATGGTGCCAATTTTAATATCATGTTGCTTAGCAAATACTTCTAAATCAGGACGACGCGCCATGGTGCCATCTTCATTTAGGATTTCTACAATCACTGATGATGGCTCAAGCCCTGCTAAACGCGCTAAGTCACACCCCGCTTCTGTATGCCCGGCACGTGTTAACACGCCGCCTGGTTGCGCCATAATAGGAAAAATATGACCTGGTTGTACAATATCGCTTGGCACAGCGCCTTTCGCGATGGCAGCTTGAACAGTGCGGGCACGATCCGCTGCAGAAATACCTGTGGTAACCCCTTTTGATGCTTCAATCGACATAGTGAAATTAGTTGAGAATGCGGCACCATTATTTTTTACCATTAATGGTAAATCAAGCTGCGAGCAACGCTCTTGAGTCATCGTTAAACAAATTAGTCCACGGCCATGAGTCGCCATAAAGTTAATCGCTTCTGCACTAATGTGTTCAGCAGCAATAATTAAATCGCCTTCATTTTCTCTGTCTTCATCATCCATTAAAATAACCATTTTACCGGCTTTAATGTCATCAATTATTTCTTGTGCGCTGTTTAAATTCATAAGTTGCTCGTATAAGTTGTCAATGTCGTTATTTTATAAAGCCCGCTTTAGCGAGTAAGCTCATCGAAATATCTGAACCCGTAGGTTGTTCAGCCCCTCTAACTAGGCGCTCTAAATAACGTGCTATTTGGTCGACCTCTAAATTAACTTGGGTGCCAACTTTAAAGTCAGCTATGGTCGTTTGCCCGCTGGTATGCGGCACAATCGTCAGTTTAAATTTATTACCTTCAACCGCATTAACCGTCAGGCTAATACCATCAATACAAACCGACCCTTTGTAAGGAATGTATTTCATTAAATTTTCATCGGTGGCTAACCAATATTCTGTTGCTCGCGCATTGGCATTAATCGCTGTGATAGTAGCAATGCCATCTACATGGCCAGACACTAAATGACCACCGAGGCGCGAGACAGGTTGCATCGCCTTTTCTAGATTAACGGTTTGCCCTAATGCGTAATGTGCAAATCCCGTTAAGCTAATCGTTTCATTTGATAAGTCAGCACTAAAGCCGTCAATATGCTTATCAACAACCGTCAGGCAGACACCATTGGTTGCAATACTGTCACCTAACTTAACATCACTCATATCAAGGTTTTTACTTTGGATACGAATAGCTAAATCACCTTGTTTTTTTTGTAATAACGTAATTTTACCTGTCGCTTCAACTATTCCAGTAAACATAGTGCTACTCTTTATATAAAATGATTAATGAGCTTTTTTGTGTGCTGTGATACGTAAATCATCACCGATTGGCACACACTCATTAAAAGTTAAATTAATGGTATTTTGCATACTCATTAACTCTGGGAAATTTAGTAAACTTTTAGCATCGCTGCCCATTAATTTAGGAGCAATGTAAAAAACAAACTCATCAATTAAATCAAGTTCTGTCATTTTACCGGCCAGTGTTGCTCCGGCCTCTAGCCACACATTATTAAACTGCAATTGGGCAAGCGTGTTTAACACGGCCAGTAAATCTACTTTATTATTATTTTCAGGTACTTCAATCTGTTTAACAAAATGAGGCCACTGATGCGATTTATCAACCTTAGTGGTAAATATTATCACCTCACTTTGAATTGAAAATAAGGCAAGATCAGGGGTAAGTCTATTTTGTGAGTCAATAACAACGCGAACCGGTTGGCGCAGTGGTAAATCAGTTGGTAAAGAATACGGTAACTCTTCTGGGCGCACATTTAATTTTGCATCATCCATTAATACCGTATCGGCACCGGTTAAAATTGCACAGTTTTGTGCTCGGTATAGTTGCACATCTTGGCGCGCTGCGGGGCCAGTTATCCATTTACTTTGCCCGTTTTTAAGCGCCGTTTTACCATCTATACTTGCGGCCATTTTGCAAGTCACAAAGGGTAATCCCTGCTCCATGCGCTTAAAAAACCCAAGGTTTAATGCGCGAGCTTGCGCTTCAAGTAACCCGTAAGCGACTTCTATACCAGCATCCGCTAAAATTTTCAGACCTTTGCCTGCAACTTGCGGGTTGCTGTCAACCATTGCGGCAATCACTTTTTTAACACCGGCTGCTTTTAGCCCTTCAGCACAAGGCGGTGTTCGACCATAATGACTGCAAGGCTCTAGGGTTACATAAGCGGTTGCGCCTTTGGCATTTTCGCCAGCCATAGCCAGTGCGTTTACCTCTGCATGACCTTGGCCCGCTAACTGATGAAACCCTTCACCTATTACTTTATTGTTTTTTACGAGTACGCAGCCAACATTAGGATTAGGAGTGGTGGTAAAGCGCCCTTTTTTTGCCAGTTCAATAGCGCGAGCCATGTAGCGTTTATCATCCTCTGAAAACGAACTTTGCTTGGTCATTACTATTCCCCTAAGCGGGCTATTTCTTCACCAAATTCGCGTATATCTTCAAACGAGCGATATACAGAGGCAAATCTTACATAGGCCACTTTATCTAACTTTTTAAGCGCTTCCATAATGCACTCACCCACCAAATGGCTAGACACTTCGCGTTCGCCAGTGGCTCGCAGCTGCGATTTAATAATATTAACCACTTCGTCAACTTGTTCAGTGCTTACGGGGCGTTTTTCGAGGGCGCGAGTTAAGCCATTTAGTAACTTATCTTCATTAAACGGTTCGCGGCTGCCATCTTGCTTGATGACCCGTGGCATCACTAATTCAGCCCCTTCAAAGGTGGTAAATCGTTCGTGGCATTCATTACATTCACGACGTCTACGTACTTGGTGTCCCCCACCTACAAGGCGAGAATCAATAACTTTAGTATCTTTGGCGGTGCAAAATGGGCAATGCATAACTGTGTGTTTCCGTTTTAAAAACAAAAAATGGCCGCTATTATAGCGGCCATTATCATAACAAAAATGTATGCAGTTGTGATCTAAATTACTATTTTACTCTTGGATTAAGCGTAAACAGGTAATTTTGCACAAATTGCTTTCACTTTTTCTTTTACTTGCGCTTGTACTGACTCATCTTCGATGTTGTCTAGTACGTCACAGATCCAGCCCGCTAACTCTTTTGACTCTGCTTCTTTAAAGCCACGACGAGTGATTGCTGGTGAACCAATACGCAAACCAGAAGTAACAAATGGTGAACGAGGATCGTTCGGTACTGAGTTTTTGTTAACCGTGATATTCGCGTTACCTAGGGCAGCATCTGCATCTTTACCTGTGATATCTTTGTCGATTAAATCAAGTAAGAATAAGTGGTTGTCAGTTTTACCCGATACTACTTTGTAGCCGCGCTCTTGTAATACGGCAACCATTGCTTGTGCATTTTTAACAACTTGTGCTTGGTATGTTTTAAACTCAGGTTGAAGTGCTTCTTTAAATGCAACCGCTTTAGCAGCAATAACATGACATAAAGGACCACCTTGGCCACCTGGGAAAACAGCGCTGTTTAGCTTTTTGTAAATTTCTTCATCGCCACACGCAGAGATGATTAAACCACCGCGAGGACCCGCTAATGTTTTGTGTGTTGTGGTTGTTACAACGTGAGCAAATGGCACTGGGCTTGGGTAAACACCCGCAGCAATTAAACCTGCAACGTGCGCCATATCAACAAATAAGTAAGCACCTACTTTGTCTGCAATTTCACGGAACTTAGCCCAATCAACAATACCTGAGTATGCAGAAAAACCAGCAATGATCATTTTTGGTTTGTGCTCAAGTGCTAACGCTTCAACTTGTGCGTAATCAATTTCGCCAGTTTCTTCGTTAAGGCCATACTGAATTGCGTTGTATGTTTTACCAGAGAAGTTGACGTGTGAGCCGTGCGTTAAATGACCACCGTGCGCTAGGCTCATGCCTAATACAGTATCAAGTGGGCTTAAAAGAGCTTGGAAAACAGCAGCATTCGCTTGTGAACCGGCATGAGGCTGTACGTTTGCGTAATCTGTACCAAATAATTCATTTGCGCGGTCAATAGCAAGTTGCTCTACCACGTCTACGTGCTCACAGCCACCGTAGTAACGTTTGCCCGGGTAACCTTCAGCGTATTTGTTAGTCAGCTGAGAACCCTGCGCTTCAAGTACGCGTGGGCTACAGTAGTTTTCAGATGCAATTAACTCAATATGCTCTTCCTGACGTGATGTTTCTTTGCTCATCGCGTCAAATAACTCTGGATCAAAGTCCGAAATATTCATGCTACGTTCTAACATTGGGGTCTCCTGGGCAACGTGTATGGGTATTTTTTAGAGGCTTTATTGTACGCTTAAAACGACGTTTTGCCTACGCTCTTAAGTTGAGGATATTTAAACAGGGATTGAAACTATTTCACAGCATTTTGATGATGATATTTTTTTATAAACTAATAACAATTTTAAATGAATTTTATTTACTACATTTATATAGCTTATGCGTTATGTCTAAAGCGATGCATAAACAAACAAAAAAAGCGGCCTAAGCCGCTTTTATTATCTGCCTTTTTTAGGCAAGCTTTTTAAACAACTCTGTACGCAAAATATCATAATCGTTGTGCATATCAGTGGCTAAACACGGTTTTGCTAATGCATCAGCTAACGGCTTTGGCATATCTAATTCAACATTAAGGATATCCTCAACGCTGTCTTTAAATTTGGCCGGATGCGCAGTCGCTAAAAAAATCCCCACAGCATCTGCTGCCTTATTTTCTACAAGACCTTGGTAAGCAATTGCGGTGTGAGGCTCTGCAATATAGCCAAGCTGTTGAATTTTTTTCATCACTGTTTGTGTTTGCTGCTCATCAACACTCACCGAATAAAAGTTATCATAACTAAACCAGTTATTATCTAACATTGATTGCACACGTGGCCAGTTATTAGGTTTACTCACATCCATTGCATTTGAAAGCGATTCAATTGTCGCATTAGGCGTCCAATTTTTATCAAGCATAAAGCGCGGTACTGTGTCGTTTTGGTTTGTAGTCGCACTTAGTTTACCAACTGGCATACCAATAACCGCGCCAATCATAGCCGCACACACATTACCAAAGTTACCACTCGGTACTGAAATATGCGCTGTAGCACGCTTTTCTTTTGGCAGCTGTGCAATGGCTTCAAAGTAATAACACACCTGCGCGACTAAACGGCTAATGTTAATTGAATTTGCTGAGTTTAAACCTAACTTCGATTTTAGCTCTTCATCTAAAAATGATTTTTTAACCAATTCTTGGCAATCATCAAAACTACCCTCAATCGCATAACAGTGAATGTTGTCACCAAGCGTTGTAAATAACTTTTGCTGCGCTAATGAAATTTTACCTTTAGGGTATAAAATAACGACATCAATATTTGGTTTGTTATAAAAAGCATGCGCTACGGCAGCCCCGGTATCACCCGATGTTGCAGTTAAAATAGTGACTTTTTCACCTTGATTAAATTGCGCCAAGCACTCGGCCATAAAACGGCCACCAAAATCTTTAAATGCCAGTGTTGGCCCGTGAAATAACTCTAAGCAATAGGTATTATCTTCAACTTCCACCAGCTTAACCGGAAAGTTAAACGCATTCTTAACCATCTGGGCAACAGTATCACTTGGTAGCTCGTCACCAATAAGGTGCGATAAAATTTTGCCGCTGCGAGTAACAAAGTCCATATCTAGTAATGCATCAACATCACTTAATGGCGCTAACGACTCTGGAAAAAACACACCTTGATTACGCCCTAGTCCTGTTTTTACAGCTTCAACAAACGACACTTTTTGTGAATATTCTTTTAAATTATGTAATTGCATGACTCTTTATCCTATAAAACATTTAATTGACGCGTGCCGTCGTTATCTAATTTACAAATATGGCAAAAGCCTTGTTCGTTGATGTAATTTTCCTCTAGCCACTGCGCGCATTGCTCTGCCGCTTCAAGCGTTTTACATACACTAAACAAGGTCGGCCCTGCGCCTGAAATACTCACAACTTCAGCACCCAGTGCTGGTAAGCTTGCTTTGGCATCACTAAAGCCGCTTATAAGTGGCGCACGGTATGGCTCTGCTATTTCGTCTTTCATAATGCTTAATGCATCATCAAAACGCCCTGTTAACAGTAAGCTACTAAACGCCGATAAACGCTGAGCAAACTCAACCCCGGCATGCATACTTAGCTCTTTTGGTAAAACAGAGCGCGCTTTTGCGGTATTGAGCGAAAAACCCGGAAATGCGGCAACGTAATACCAGCTTTCATCAACAGGTAAAGCAATAGATTTATCAGGAATTAAATCACCGGTTAACTGTAAGCCACCTAAATAACACGGTGTGATGTTATCGTAATGGCGCCCCCCACTTACAACTGCTTCAAAATCTGCCATAAGCTCAATGAGCTCTACTTGGCTTAAATTAGTTTTGGCAAATTTATCCAGTGCTGCAAATGTCGCCACCACAGAGCAGGCACTTGAGCCTAATCCCGAACCAATCGGCAAATTTTTCCTAAGTTCGAGCTTTACCGCAGGCATATCAGGCGCAACATGCGCTCTAAAGTGCACTAAACACTGATACGCTAAATTTTCTTGCGCATCACTAGGTAGCTTATGTGCATAGTCGCCTGTACAAATAAATTCATCACTCGATGCGGCACTAACAACCGCCACATCACCTAATAAACCGCCATCAATGGGCGCAAGTGCGGCGCCCAGCGCATCAAAGCCAACGGCAAAATTACCAATAGACGCCGGAGCATATACTTCAATCATGACTGACTCCTAGCGAGATAATGTTTTTAATATGTCTGCAAATACACCCGCAGCCGTTACTGCAGAGCCAGCCCCATAACCACGAATTACAAACGGACGCGGTTGGTAGTATTGGCTTAAAATAGCCAGCGCATTTTCACCATCACGAATAACATTCAATGCATGTGATGAATCCACCGCTTCGATTCCGACCTTACAGTGACCATTTTTAATTGTGCCTACATAGCGAAGTACTTTACCTTCACTTGCTGCACTTTGAACACGGTCGTTAAAACCAGCATCTAAGCTAGGTAATTTCGCCATAAACTGCTCCACATTGTCACCTTGGGCAAAACCTGGCGGTAAAACCGACTCCACTTCAATATCGCTAAGCTCTAATTTCATACCGGCTTCGCGTGCAATGATCAGTAATTTACGTGCTACGTCAGTTCCCGATAAGTCATCGCGCGGATCGGGCTCTGTAAACCCGCTTTCTTTGGCTTTAATTGTTGCTTCAGAAAGTGATAAACCATCTTCTAGTGCTCCAAACATGTATGAAAGCGAGCCTGATAAAATACCACTAAACTCAAGTAACTCATCACCTGCACCAAACAACGATTGCAAGTTATCGATTACAGGTAAACCTGCACCTACGTTAGTTTCGTATAAAAACTTTCGATTATTTTTATGTGTTGCTGCAATTAAATCTTGGTAATACGTATATGAGCTCGTGGTGGCTTTTTTATTGGCAGCCACAACATGAAAACCTGCATTTAAAAAATCTACATATTGTGCAGCTAAGGCATCTGATGAAGTACAGTCAACTAGCACTGGATTAACTAAATGATTTTGCTTAACAAACTGCTCGACCAGTTTTAAATCAAACGCTTGCTCTGACTGCGCCAGTTTTTGCTGCCAATCATCAAACGCAATCCCCTCACCATCAAGGTGTAATTGACGAGAGTTGGCAACACCATATAGGTTTAATTTAATATTACGCTTTTCAAGCCATGCTTGTTGACGCTCAAGTTGGTTAATTAGCTCTTGGCCGACTAAGCCACAGCCCAATAAAAACACATCAATTGAAGGCACATGAGTAAAGAAGTTTTCATGGCAAATTTTAACCGCGTCATTACATAATTCACCGTCAATAACGGCTGAAATAGCACTTTCTGTTGAATCTTGCGCTATGGCAACAATGTTTACTTGCGCTTGTGCAAGCGATGCAAAAAACTTAGCCGCTAACCCCTTATGGGCACGCATGTTATCACCAACTAACGTTACTATTGCTAAATTACGTTGCACATTTACCGGCTCAATGAGCCCCGCTTTTGACTCTAAGTCAAAGGCTACTTGCAACGCACTTAACGCTAGATTTAAATCGCTTTCATGCACACAAAAGCTAATGCTAAATTCACATGATGACTGGGTAATGAGTACAATTGACACGTTATCATGCGCTAATGCATTAAATACTTTCGATGCCATGCCCACTTTGCCCTTCATACCAGGGCCTGAAACGGTCAACATAGCTAAGTTTTGTAGGCTTGAGAGTGCTTTTACTGGTTCATCAGATACCGTATCGTTACTAATTAGTGAGCCTTGCGCATCTGGGTTATGAGTGTTTTTAATTTCGCATGGCACTCCAGCTTTTGCACACGGTAGGATAGTTTTAGGGTGCAACACTTTAGCGCCAAAATAAGAAAGCTCCATCGCCTCTTTGTAAGATAGGAAATCAACCTTAGTGGCTTTTTTGATATAACGCGGATCGGCGCTGTATACACCATCAACGTCAGTCCATATTTGGCACACTTGCGCCTCTAAACACGCCGCAGCAATCGCCGCCGAGTAGTCAGACCCATTACGACCAAGCGTTGTGAGCTCCCCTTCATCATTACTTGCAGTAAAACCAGGCATAATGTAAACCGTCGCAGGGGATTCTTTTAACACAGCTTGAAAACGTGCCTTACTGGCCACTAAATCCGCTTCTGCGTCTATGTATCCGCCGGTTGAAACAATACAATCTGTTGCTTGTAAATAATGCGCGTTATGATCGGCTAATAGACTTTGCATTAGCGATACGCTAACACGCTCACCAAAACTAATAATGAATGCTCTGACCTGATCAGGGCAGCACTTTATCAGTGCAATACCATCAAGCTTATTTTTAAGTTCGTTAAAGTCAGGCCAGTTTTGAACTGCTCCTTGCTTTTCCTCTACCGCTGCTTTAAGCATGTTGCATCGGCTAGCCAGTGAATGCCATTGTTCGCTAAAGTCATGCCCCTGCTCTGCAGTACTAGCTAAATTAACTAACGAGTCAGTCATGCCACCTGGGGCTGACAGTACTAGTAACATTTCATCTTTTAATTGTGCCTTAGCGAGTGCAGCAACTTGCTCTAAACAGGCAAAATCAGCGAGCGATGAGCCGCCAAATTTTAATACGCGCATTTTTTATGTTTCCTCATTCCATAAAACGAAAAAAGGCCTGTGTTCTAAGTGAACACAGGCCTTTAAATTTGTTGCACCGACCTATGCCACTATCCAGTAAGAATGGTGGTTGTAATAATAATGGTCGTTACAAGACTAAATGTTTTCATAAGCTTAAGACTGCCTTAACACAGGCTATTCTGTCAACCCTAAATTAGCAGATAAAACAGTCTTTTTCATCATGAAATTTATTAATAAATGCCAAACTTATGCAAAACTGTACTCAGTTGCGTTTTATTAATTGGCTTATGAATAAAATCGATTGCGCCTAGTTGCGCGACACGTGCTTGCATTTTTTGTTGGATATCAGCAGAGATCACTAATACATAAGACTCTATTTTAGAAATTTTGATTTGCTCAAGTACTTCAATACCATCAACTTCAGGCATGGTTAAATCAAGACACAGGAGATCGAAATGCCTTTGACGCAATTGCTCCAACGCCTCTTTACCGTTAGTTGCTTGCTGAATATCGGCATCAATACATTCTTTTAAACAGCGCATTACCTGTTTGCGAGCAACGGTGGAATCATCACAGACTAAAATAGAAAAACGCATCATAATGACTCATTAATTAAACTCATACAAAACACCTAAACCCACTGTAAAATTAGTTGGTTGCCCAATCCGCAACAGTCAAAATTATAACCAAATTAGCAACGAGCAGATTATTTATTGTAACTTTTATTAACGTTATCAATAAAATGCTTAATTGCACAATACAAATTAGTAAATTAACTATTTCCAAGTAAAAAACAGCCTATCCAAACCAACGGTTCTCAAATAGAAACCCAATGCATATAGAACAGAATGATTGCTTATTTAACAACGCTAAATAGCAATATTATAAAATATATGTTTATTTTTAATCATTTATTAACTAATGTTTATAAGCGTACATTAACAGTTGAATAATTTAAGGAAATATAAGCCTCCCATGCCGCAAAAAAGTCTTTCAACAAAGTTACTCACTCGGGTTTTATCAGTTTATTTTATACTGACCTTTGTGGTGACCTGCGGGCAAATTTTCGCAGAGTACGTCAATACTAAAGATTACATACGCGATGAACTTGGCACATTACAAAAGACCTTTGGTAGAAGTTTAACCAGAGCAATTTGGGAGCTAAATATAAAGCAAACCACCACAACCGCCGAAGGATTACTCGATATACCTATGGTTGAGGGGGTTATTATTCGTGACGATAATGGCGCTATTATTTCTCAATTAGGCCGCGCGCTAAATATTCACAATCTTTACAGCCAGCAACTTGTGCAAGAAGATGTTATGGTAGAGGACACCAAAGCCGGTTTATTTGGCTATACATTCCCACTTATTTTTGAGTTTTCAGGACGAGCAACGCAAGTAGGCGATGTTACTTTATTTTCTAGTCGCGATGTAATTTTTAGTCGCATTATGCTCTCTATCTACTTTTTGATTGGTAATGCCATGATTAAAACTACTTTTTTAATCATCTTATTTTTAATTGCATTTAGAAAGTTACTCACCGAGCCCCTTACTCAATTAACCGAGCAAATTGAATACCTTGAGTTAGAAGAGCTTGATGGTCAACAGGTTAAAATAGTCACCGATGAAAATAACGAGCTTAAAGTAATGGAACGCTCTTTTAACAATCTGATTTCGAAGGTTGTTGAGTATAAAAAAGAGTTAAAACAAACTCAGCATGACCTAATTGAAAGCAATCAAAAACTGGATCAACAAAACTTACAACTTGAACAGGATGTTGCGCGTAAAACATCAAATTTAAGCCAAGCAATGATCGATCTACAGCAACAAAAATATGAACTAGAGCGACAAAAAGCAGTTTTAACAGAGGAAGTCGATTTACGAAAGCAAACCGAACAAGAACTGTTAAGCAAACAAACTCAGCTGCAAAGCTCGCTCGATGAATTAAGCTTTGCGCAAGAGCAACTGGTTGGCTCAGAAAAAATGGCGGTATTAGGCGGCTTAGTGGCGGGGATCACTCATGAAATTAATACCCCTATTGGTATTGGCGTTACTGCCACCTCTTTTTTACAAGAGCGATTAACCGAAATAGAAACTGCGTATAAAAATAAATCATTATCGTCTGCGGCGTTAGAAGGCTTTATTAATGATGCAGCGCAAAGCGCTCAACTGCTCTCTCACAACTTAGAACGTGCCTCAGATTTAATAACCAGCTTTAAACAAATTGCGGTAGATCAGGCCAGTGAAGCCCTAAGAACAATTAACTTTAAAGACTACATCAACGAAGTTATACGCTCTTTGCACCCACAAATTAAAAAAACATCTCACAGCATTCGCCTACATTGCCCAGATGATTTAATTATTAACTTACCTGCGGGAGTCATTAGCCAAATATTTACGAACCTAATTATGAACTCATTAGTGCATGGTTTTGAAAATATAAACAGCGGCCAAATCACCATAGATGTGAATACTGATGAAAACGACCTCATCATTAATTATCAAGATAACGGTTTAGGTTTAAAACCGGCTCAACTAAAGCGTTTATTTGACCCATTTTTTACCACCAAGCGTGATGAGGGTGGCAGCGGCTTAGGTGCTCATATTATTTTTAATCTAGTAAAACAAACGCTCAATGGTAAAATTGAAGTAAGTAGTGAGCCTGGGCAAGGGTTACACTACCGTATTTCGTTCCCTAAAAACATGTCATCTCCCCTGCCACTTTTTAAACTCGATTAAGCTAAATCAGCCGTTTCTAGAAGCGGCTTTTATTGCTATGATTGCACAAATTTTTTAAATGGATCATTCCCCTATGTGGTTTAGTAACCTTATATGCTATCGCTTTAAACAAGACGTTTCATACACACAAGAAGACTTTGATAAGGCATTAGAGCAAGATCTATTTCGTCCTTGTACTGGCCAAGAGTTGGCAACATTTGGTTGGACAAAAGCATTTGGTAAACATGGTGAAACTCTGTCTCATTTCTCACAAAAAAGTATTTTAGTGTGCGCTAAACGTGAAGAAAAAGTATTACCAGCCTCGGTAATAAATGAGCTGGTAGCAGAAAAAGTTGATCAGATTGAAGCCGAAGAAAATCGCCCAGTAAAGAAAAAAGAAAAAGATGAATTAAAAGAAAACATCTTACACACCTTATTGCCACAAGCATTTAAAAAATCGAGCTTGCAGTTTGCTTTTATAGACCAAGAAAATGGGTGGGTGGTAGTTAATAGTGCAAGCTTTAATAAAGCAGAGGAACTACTTGCTCTATTACGTAAATCATTAGGGACATTACCCGTTGTTCCTGCGTTTGCTAATTATGATTTAGACGTATTTTTAACTGACTGGCTTACTAACTTTAGTACTCCAGAGGGCTTTGCAATTGGATCAGACGCTGAACTTGAAGAAGCTGATGACAGTGGCGCCCAGGTAAAACTTAAAGGCCATGACCTATCGTGTGACGAAGTGAAGTCGCACCTTGAAAGTGGTAAGCGCGTCACTAAGCTTGCCCTTGATTGGCAAGAGCGCGTTAAATTTATGCTACAAAACGATGGCTCAATTAAACGTTTAAGCTATTCAGAAACACTTAAAGAAGAAAATGCCGATATTCCTAAAGAAGATATGGCGGTTAAACTAGATGCTGATTTTATTCTTGCATCTGAAGAAATTAAGCAATTGCTAGAAGAGCTTACACAAGGCTTAGGTGATGCTGACGATTTAGCGTAAAAGCTTTATAAAATAGTATTAAAAATATAAGCACGATATTAATCGTGCTTTTTATTGTTCAAAAACAAGTTATACCAATTGCATTAAATTAGTGATCTATTATAGCGACAAAGAAATAAGTCGATAACAAGGCAAAAATTATGATACATAGTTGTTCTATATAAATAATTTTTAACGCAGGTAGCGGATTATTTAATACGCTAGAATAATCATGTTTTTAATAAAATTGGTATTAACTAAACATTTCTTTTACGTCTTCAACCATATGCAAATACTCTTCACTCTCTAACATTTCTAATGAAGGAAATATGCCTTTATCAATATACGTTTGCAGCGCTGCTGACTTATCAGATACTTGTAAGGTTCCCTCAAGGATTGCACCAACACGAATAAAGTCGATATAACTCACCTCAGCAGTACGATGATTCACATCTGCCCAGTGCTGCGCGACCTCAACAAACACATCAGGAAATTCCCACGCTTTCATGATTGAACCACCAATTTTACCACTTAAACGTTGAATCGCATGGGCTAAAAAGCTGGGGCTTGCAAACACTTCAGGGTGACGCTCTGCTTCAGTTAAAATGGGTAACACCCCAATATTATAAACTAATGAAGCTAATGTAATGGCATCGCGATTTAGCGATGTATGGGTATTTCTTTTTAAGTAAAACTCCATTAATGAAATAGAGTGCGAGGCCACATGCAGCGTTTTATGCCACGCCTTTCCCATGTAGCCTTTTATTAACTCGTTGTTAGATACAAATAACTGCTCCATCGCCATGGCTGTGGCAATATTTTTTATTTGCCTAAGCCCAATACGTGTAACGGCTTGGTGCAAGTTAGACACCTTTACAGCTCGGCCCATAATTGCACTATTTGCGACTTTGATCATCCGCGCCGACAATGCAGGATCATGTGCTATCACATCTGACATTTGCATCAAATTAACATCGGGGTTATCTGCGGCTTGGCGAACCTTAATCGCTACCTCAGGTAACGTAGGCAACACCAGTGTGTCGTTGTTAATTCTGTCAACTAAAATAGTGAGTAAGGCATTTTCTGTAGACATAAAATATCCCTTTGCTTAATGACCTACACTTTACAGCAAGTCTTATATTATTAATTATTTCAAAGCTTAGTAGTATTAAACATATACCTAAAATAGAAAGAATTGTAGATAATTATTGATTATTTACCAGCGGCCCCTCATTAGTGCACTCTAACGTCTAATACTTGCTATTTGCTAGTATGTTTTGCTTTAATGCAAGCATGCTAAGGCACACTAATACTCATTCAGTACCTTAACTTACAGTATACAAGTTATAAAATAGACTTTTTAAAGGCAATATAATGATCTTAAATAAAATTAGCCAAGCAATACTGCTCTCTGGCATCGTTTTTCTTAGTGCCTGTTCTGAGCAAGCACCGTCTTCAAACAATACGCCGCAAAGCTCAGCGCCAACGGCTTCTCAAGCGCCTTCAGGGCCAACACTCGTTAATATTGACCGTCAACGCTTAGACATATACACAGACTTCAGCTTACAAAGCGATTTGTCACACTTATCTGAGAACCAAAAAGCCATGGTTGCCAAGCTTATTGATGCTTCAAAAATTATGGACGATTTATTTTGGAAACAAGCATTTGGTGAAGATAAACAAAGCTTTTTAGCACAATTAGATGATGAAAAAGTACGTCAGTTTGCAGATATAAACTACGGCCCATGGGATCGCTTAAATGGCGATGAAGTATTTTTATCTGGCTATAAAGAAAAGCCGCTTGGGGCAGGTTTTTATCCGGCCGACATCACCAAAGAAGAGCTTAATAACGCTGATGTAAAAGATAAAACAGGGCTTTACTCACTTATTAAACGCGATGAACTAGGTAATTTATACAGCACGCCTTATTCAGAAGAATATGCCGTAGAACTTGCCCAAGCAGCTAAGTTACTTAGAGACGCTAGCAAATTAGCTGACGACAAAGAATTTGCCAACTACCTAAACTTACGAGCTGACGCAATACAAAGCGATGATTTCCAAGCCTCTGACTTTGCTTGGATGGATATGAAAAATAATCCTATCGATGTTGTTATTGGCCCAATTGAAAACTACGAAGACCAATTATTTGGTTACCGTGCTGCCTATGAATCGTATGTACTAATTAAAGATTTAAAATGGAGCGAACGCCTGGCTAAATTTGCTGCCTTTTTACCTGAGCTGCAAAAAGGCTTACCTGTTGATAGCAAGTACAAGCAAGAAGTACCAGGATCAGATGCTGACTTAAATGCCTACGATGTTGTTTATTATGCTGGGCACTCAAATGCCGGCAGTAAAACCATTGCAATTAACTTACCAAATGATGAGCAAGTACAGCTAGAAAAAGGCACACGTCGCTTACAGCTTAAAAATGCAATGCGAGCGAAGTTTGATAAAATTTTAGTCCCTATCGCAGAGCAGTTAATTGTGCCAGAGCAACGTAAACACATTACCTTTGATGCATTTTTTGCTAACACTATGTTCCATGAAGTAGCTCACGGTTTAGGTATTAAAAATACTATTACCGGCAAAGGTACCGTTCGCCAATCTCTACAAGAGCATGCTAGCGCCTTGGAAGAAGGTAAAGCAGATATTCTTGGTCTGTACATGGTTGAACAGTTACTTAAAAAAGGGGAAATCACTGAAGGAACGTTAGAAGATTACTACACCACCTTTATGGCGGGTATTTTCCGCTCTGTGCGTTTCGGTGCATCAAGTGCACATGGTAAAGCAAACATGATCCGCTTTAACTTTTTTGCTCAAGAAGGTGCCTTCTCTAAAAATGAAGACGGCTTGTATAGCATCAACATGGATAAAATGGGCGACGCTATGGCTAAATTATCGCGCCTTATTTTAACCCTGCAAGGTGACGGTGATTACGAAAAAGTTGATCAACTGATTGCAACTCATGGCGATATTAAAGCGGAACTAGCTAAAGATTTAGAAAAGTTAAGCAAAGCGAACATCCCTGTAGATGTGACCTTCAAACAAGGCAAAGATGTGCTTGGCCTTAATTAATATGCGCTAAATTAGTTCACATAAAAAAAAGCGTTACACTGTAACGCTTTTTTTTATCTAGGGTCTGTTGACCTTTGCGGATTAAAATTTGTTCAAACTAGGGGCGGTTTAATCGCGGCGCGAGGTTTGTAAC
>NZ_JBEOOG010000042.1:0-33715 GCF_040308965.1 Pseudoalteromonas sp. MER144-MNA-CIBAN-0113 | reverse complement strand
TATCAGCTATCAGCTATCAGCTATCAGCTATCAGCTATCAGCTATCAGCTATCAGCTATCAGCTATCAGCTATCAGCAAATTTACTTGTTAAGCCAATTAGGTTCAAGTAATCATTTTCAATAAAACTATTTACCCCGCAGAATGTCATATGAGCTTCTAATAGCTGAGATTCACTGATAACATCTCTCCCATCATAACCAAATGTATTCAAGTAGTTAGTCTTTTTTATATTGTCACCTCTCTTTAATACATTTTGAAAGCTACGAAGATAAGTAAAAAGATCAACCTTTGAAAATTCTGAAAAATGCCCCATAAGTCTTTGTCGCTCATAATCACCTAAGATAAACGACTGCTTGATCTCTTCTAAACTTTTGGCAGAGTTGATCATTTCCTCCAAAAATCCAGACAAATTTAACTCTTTAGCTGAAAGCTTTAAGTCAGTAACTCTATTGTTAATAACAAATGGGTTATCTTTGAAGATTAAACACATATAGTCATATTGAGGTTTATTGAACATATATTAGCAAAGTAAGATTAATAGAACCAAAATATCTACTGTTTTCTCTTCCCCTATTAATTCAATACTTGTTAGTAATCTATCTGCTAATTGAATAGCTGACCTAGGTGCTAAATTCTGCCAATTGGATATCTCAGCAATGAGTGACGATAGCTGTCTCTTTATATCATCTCCTTGAGATAAAAGCGGAAACAGTAAAATGCTTTTTTGTTCCAGATAGTGATTATCTAATACAGTAAAATCACAATTTGCTTCTAGTAAACTGGCAGAAATCCCAACATCTAGATGGTATTTTGTATCGAAGAAGCGCCTTAAATAATTATCAGCATTAAAGTCATTTCCATACAAGGCTTTTATTGTGTGCTGCAGCTCCTCTGTATGTGTTGAAACAACTATTACTAACCCTTCAATATCGAAAATATGCTTTATTGCTTCTAGCATTTCAACTGCATAAGTTGGGCGGCAGCGGTCTAACTCATCAATAAAAATGAATGCGGGATAATCACGAGCTGTTGCTCGAAGTCCATTTTTAGGTTTTTCAATAGAGTATTTAACTAACTCTTTTATTGTAGCTTTTAGTTCTTTTACGCCTTTTTTATAATCACTATGTTCTTTGAATGCTTGTGTTGTCATAGCTTCCATAGCTGCTGACAAATTTAATGATTTATTGTTTTCTGTTGATGCCGTAACTTCTGTGTCAGAACTTTCATCAACAAATATATCTTCAATATCAAACCCACCATAGCGTTTAACTAACGCAGCTAGAATTTTAGGTAATACTGATATGCCAATATTCTTAAAGCTTTTTCTTTTGGCTTGAGTTAAATGACTTTTGTTAATTGTTTCTAATAGTTGCTCTTGAATTTCAGCTAGTACAGTAATTATGGGGGAATCCATAAAGTCATTCGACCAAGCATCTATATAGACAACTGGGTGTTCATGCTTTAAATCTTCAGCCCAACGTTTTACAAAGTAAGTTTTACCTGCGCCCCATTCAGCATTAACGTTAATTACATAAGAGGATTTATTAGGCTTTTCTCTATTCGAGTTTGAGCGGCGAACAAGAATTTTAGTCAGCAGTTCAGCATCTTGCTCTCTATTTAACTGATCTGCTGGGTAAGTAACACCATCAATTTTTATCTCTTCATTCCATTGTTTGGCACACATATATTAACGTCCTTGTCACAAATCTATAAGTTTACTCGAGCAACTGAAAGCTGACGGCTGACGGCTGACGACTTACAGCTATTTCTTAGTTATTGTCACTTGCGGCTCATCGTAGTCACTATAATCAATGCTGACTATATACGACCCTTTGATTGCGGGTGTGTAGCTAAAGTAATTATAAATGGTATTACAGTCGGCGCGTGTTGATTGGCCGAGTGTTAGGCTTTGCCCTGATGGCTGTGAATCGCTGTAGCCACAGTTAAAACCTTCACTAAAATCTGCATCCGCTATTTTAAATTCGTACACTTTGCCTGGGGTCGAAAACCTAACTTGGGCTTGGTAAAGCGCAGGCCCAACTTGTTTAAATTGATATTGAGGTTCGGCATCCCATAATGTGAAGTCCCCTCTTAAATAAATACTGCGATCCAATTCTTGCTGCGGCAACACGTCGTTAATTGAAATTTGGCTGGTACAAGCACTCAATAAGCCCACTAAGGCTAACGTGAAAATGCGTTTCATTGGGAGCTTCATGGTGAATCCTCTATTAACTAATATAAATAAAACACTAAAAAGCCAGCATAATGCTGGCTTTTTTAATAGCTGTTAGCTGTTATTTTTGTAATACAGAAATATCTGCAATTTCTAAAAATAATCCACTTAACTGACTTAAAAGCGCAAGGCGGTTTTGCTTAACCGCTTCATCGTCGGCCATTACCATGACATTGTCAAAAAAGTTATCAACACTGTCACGAATGCCAGCTAATTGGCTTAATGCCTCTTGGTAGTTTCCGTCGCTGTATAGTGGCGCTAAGTCGGTAGCAAATTTTGCAACTTGAGAAGCCAGTACTTTTTCTGCGTCGTCACTTAGTAAGCTCTGTTCAACATCACCTTGCGTTGTAATGTTGTTTTTAGCCAGAATATTACTTACACGCTTATTAGCGGCTGCAAGCGATTCTGCGGCGTCTAACGTACGAAAATGGCTCACGGCTTTAACTCGGCGGTCAAAATCAACAGGCTTCGTTGGACGGCGCGCAAGTACCGCTTGAATCACATCTACTTCAATGCCTTCATCTTGATACCAAGCACGGAAACGCCCTAGCATAAATTCGAATACATCGGTTGATACATTTAGGTTAGTCAGCTTTTCACCAAACAAGGTTTGTGATTTAGCAACTAGGTCTAAAATATCAAGTGGTAGCTGCTTTTCTACCATGATACGTAATGCACCAATGGCCGCACGACGAAGTGCAAATGGGTCTTTATCACCTTTTGGTGCTTGGCCTATACCAAAAATACCCACCAGCGTGTCAAACTTATCTGCAATAGCCACTGCACAGCTGATCAAACTCGTTGGTAAGTTATCGCCGGCAAAGCGTGGCATGTACTGCTCGTTTTGCGCAACAGCGACATCTTCAGCTTCACCGTCATGACGTGCGTAATGCATTCCCATTACACCTTGTACGTCGGTAAATTCCATCACCATTTCGGTCATTAAATCGGTTTTACTTAATAAGCCAGCACGCGCTGCTAGTGCTTTATCTGCACCTAGTTGCTCTGCAATGTAACCGGCAAGTTCACTGATACGCTGTGACTTATCTTTAAGTGTGCCCAACTGCTTTTGGAATAAAACGCTGTCTAGCGACTCAAGTCGGCTTTCAAGGGTTTTCTTTTTATCTGTTTCAAAGAAGAACTGCGCATCAGCTAAACGCGGGCGCACTACTTTTTCGTTACCAGAAATAACCACACTTGGATCTTTACTTTCGATGTTAGAAACAAACAAAAACTTATTTAAAAGTTTGCCGTTTTGATCTAATAACGGAAAGTATTTTTGATCGTCTTTCATGGTGTAAATAAGCGCTTCGGCTGGCACATCTAAAAATGCTTCTTCAAATGTAGCTGTTAGCGTTACTGGCCATTCAACCAATGAAGTAACTTCTTCAAGTAAATCTTCATCCATAGCAACTACGGCATTAACTGCTTTTGCTGCGTCTTCTATTTGCGCACGAATTTGTGCTTTACGCTGTTCATAGTCAGCTATCACGTAAGCTGATTTAAGTACGTTAAACACATCATCAGCATGGTTAATGTTAATTTTTTCTGGATGATGAAAACGATGGCCTTGCAGTTGATTGCTCACTTGCTTACCCAGTATCTCACCTTCTATTAGCTCATTACCCAGTAAAATAGTGACTGTATGCACAGGGCGAATAAATTGTGTTTTATTCGCGCCCCAACGCATTGGTTTAGGAATAGGTAATTTAGCAAGCGCTTTACTAATTGCATCAGCCATTAGTAATTTGGTTTCTTGCCCTGCTACTTTAGCAATATGCAATAACCATGCGCCTTTATCGGTTTCGAGTGTTTGCGCATCTTTTACTTCAATTCCACAACCACGAGCCCAACCCATGGCTGCTTTGGTTGGGTTGCCCTCAGCGTCAAATGCCGCTTTAGTTGCAGGGCCGCGTTTTTCAACTTCTTTGTCTTGTTGTTTAGCGTCTAGCGCTTTTACTTGTAAACCTAAACGACGAGGCGATGCATACCAGCTCACACCTTGGTGAGCAAGTTCTAAGCTTTCAAGTTCTGCTGTTAAGTTTGCAGCAAAGGCTTCGGCTAATTTACGAAGTGATTTTGGTGGCAATTCTTCGGTGCCAATTTCTACTAATAAATTTTCTGCTGACATGCTTACTTATCCTTACACAGCGGGAAACCAAGCGCTTCACGTGCATCGTAATAACTTTGTGCACACGCTTTTGATAATGCACGAACGCGTAAAATGTAACGTTGACGCTCGGTCACCGAAATAGCATGACGTGCGTCTAATAAGTTAAATGCGTGCGATGCTTTCATTACTTGCTCGTAGGCAGGTAATGGTAAGTTTGCTTCAATTAACTTTTGGCTTTCTGCTTCGCACTTATCAAACTGTGCAAATAAGTCTTCTACGTTTGCATGTTCAAAATTATAAGTAGACTGCTCTACTTCGTTTTGATGGAATACATCACCGTAGGTTACGCGCCCTAATGGACCGTCTGCCCATACTAAGTCGTAAATGCTATCTACGCCTTGAATATACATTGCTAAACGCTCTAGGCCGTAGGTAATTTCACCTGTGACCGGTGAGCATTCTAAGCCGCCCACCTGCTGGAAGTAGGTAAACTGGGTTACCTCCATGCCGTTTAACCAAATTTCCCAGCCCAGTCCCCATGCACCCAACGTTGGTGATTCCCAGTTATCTTCTACAAAGCGCACTTCATGAGTGAGGGTATCAATACCCATCGCCGCTAAAGAGCCTAAATAAAGCTCTTGGATATTATCTGGAGATGGCTTTAACACCACTTGGAATTGGTAGTAATGTTGTAAGCGGTTTGGATTCTCACCGTAACGACCATCGGTAGGTCGACGACACGGTTGAACGTAAGCGCTCGACATAGGCTCTGGGCCAATTGATTTTAAAAATGTTTGCGGGTGAAATGTCCCTGCGCCCACTTCCATGTCAAGTGGTTGAATAATGACACAGCCTTGCTGTGCCCAATAATCCTGTAAAGCCAGGATCAAACCTTGAAAGGTTTTAACGTCATATTTTTGCATATTTTGGCTTTTTACTATCTGAGAAGTAGCGTGAAAATTACCCTCAGTATACCTTGTGCACACTCAGGTTTTAAGCAGTTTGTGCAATTGAGAAAATAAAAAAGGAGCCTAAGGCTCCTTTTTTGTGATTAGCATAATTTAATTATACGTCTAAGTTAACCACACGCAGTGCATTCGTTTCTATGAACTCACGACGAGGCTCAACTTGATCGCCCATTAACGTGGCAAATAATTGATCCGCTGCAACAGCATCTTCAATCGTCACTTGCAACATACGGCGTGCGCTTGGATCCATGGTGGTTTCCCAAAGTTGATTTGGGTTCATTTCACCTAGTCCTTTATAGCGTTGAATATAGATCCCACGCTTAGATTCTGCGATCAACCATTCCAATGCATCCACAAAGTTATCAACAGGTTTTGTTTTTTCACCGCGTTGGATGTAAGCACCCTCAGTGATGATATTAGCAATATTTTTACCTGTTACAGCAATACGTTGGTAATCTCTTGAAGTAATAAAGTCATAATGAAGTACATGCGCTTTATCCACACCATGCTGACGAATATTCACAACAGGGTAATATAAATTACGCTCTGTATCGTGTTCAGTACCTGCGTGGAAAATAGTTGCATCTTCATCACGCGCAACTAAGTCATCAACAAGCTCTTTGGTCCAAGCAATTACCTTAGCCTCGTCTGAAAGGTCTTCTTTTTTCAGCTCGCTTTGGTAAATCAAACGGTTCATCACTGTGTTTGGATACTTACGCTTTAAGCGCTCGATAACTTTAACCGTGTTTTGGTAATCATGAACGATTGCTTCTAACGCTTCACCATCAACCGCTTCTGCACTATCACTCGTGTAAAGAGCAGCATTACTTAGCGCTAAAGATGTAAGGTAATCAACTAATGCAGGGTCATCTTTAATATAGCGCTCTTGCTTACCTTTTTTCACTTTATAAAGAGGTGGCTGAGCAATATAAATGTAACCACGTTCAACAATTTCCGGCATTTGACGGTAGAAGAACGTTAGTAGCAAGGTACGAATGTGAGAGCCATCCACGTCGGCATCGGTCATGATGATGATACGGTGGTAACGTAGTTTTTCTGGGTTATATTCGTCACGGCCAATACCACAACCTAATGCAGTAATTAGCGTTGCCACTTCTTGTGAAGAAAGCATTTTATCAAAACGTGCTTTTTCTACGTTTAAGATTTTACCTTTAAGCGGAAGAATCGCTTGATTCTTACGGTTACGACCCTGCTTGGCTGAACCGCCAGCTGAGTCACCCTCCACTATGTATAGTTCAGATTGGGCTGGATCTTTTTCTTGGCAATCAGCTAATTTACCTGGTAAACCAGCTAAGTCCATAGCGCCTTTACGACGTGTCATTTCACGCGCTTTACGCGCTGCTTCACGGGCGCGTGCTGCATCAATAATTTTGCCAACAACAATTTTTGCATCCAATGGGTTTTCCAATAAAAACTCAGTGAATTTTTCAGCCATTGCTTGCTCAACTGCAGACTTAACTTCGCTAGAAACTAGCTTGTCTTTTGTTTGTGATGAGAACTTTGGATCAGGTACTTTAACACTCACAACTGCAGTTAAGCCTTCACGCGCATCATCGCCCGTTGCATTACTGGTTGTTTTAGCTTTTTTGTTAAAGCCTTCTTTTTCCATGTAGTTATTAAGCGTACGCGTTAGCGCCGATCTAAAACCAGCTAAGTGAGTACCACCATCACGTTGAGGAATATTATTTGTGAAACAGTAAATGTTTTCTTGGAATGCATCATTCCACTGCATTGATACTTCTACACTAATACCATCTTCTTCACGTTCGTGAGTAAAATGGAATACCCCTTTATGCACTGGTGTTTTATTGCGGTTTAGGTATTCAACGAATGCTCTGATACCGCCTTCGTACTTAAAGTGGTCGCTTTTATTTTCTTCGCGTTCATCGCTTAATATGATACTTACACCTGAATTCAAAAACGACAGCTCGCGTAAACGCTTTGCCAAAATATCGTAATGAAAATCAAGGTTAGTGAACGTTTCGCCACTTGGCCAAAAACGAATTTCAGTACCATTTGTTTCAGAATCACCAATTACAGCTAGTGGTGCATCAGGTACACCCATAGTGTAAAACTGCTCATGAAGTTTACCTTCACGACGAATGGTTAGTTTTAATTTTTCTGATAATGCATTTACTACCGATACACCAACACCGTGTAAGCCACCTGATACTTTATAAGAGTTATCATCAAACTTACCACCGGCGTGTAGTACCGTCATAATTACTTCAGCTGCAGATACACCTTCTTCTTCATGTATAGAAGTAGGAATACCACGGCCGTTATCTCTTACAGATACCGAACCGTCTAAGTGAATAGTGACATAAATATCATCACAGTGACCCGCTAAGGCCTCATCGATAGAGTTATCAACGACCTCAAACACCATGTGGTGTAAGCCCGTACCATCATCGGTGTCCCCTATATACATACCAGGACGCTTTCTTACTGCATCTAATCCTTTAAGTACTTTAATACTCGACGAATCATAATTCTCAGACATGGTTAATCCCACTTATCTTGTTATTAGGTTGCCATGTTTCACGTGGAACATTTTTAGTTCTCGTTGCATGGGTTCCACCACAGCAGAAATACTTTCAGATAAAATTGAAGAAATAAATATTTGAGAACTACAGTGAGTCAATAACTGGCCCACTTTCTCTTTTGTATCTTCGCTTAGTTCTGAAGGTAGATCATCTATTAGCAATATAGATTGCTTATCTGTCTCTGACTCAATTAAGCTATTTTGCGTTACTTTTAACGCATACAACAATAACTTTAATTGCCCGCGTGAGAATACATTCTCAACACTGCTGCCAGCGACACTAAAACTAAAATCAGCCTTATGAGGGCCTTTACTTGTAAAGCCTTGGCGAGCATCTCGCTCAAAACTTTGCTCTAACGCATCACAAAGAGATTCACTCTCTTTCCAGCCCGCATTGAAGCTAATTTCTAAATCGCGTATTAGCGTTAATTCTGCACACATTTTATCAAAAAATTGCTGCTTAAACCTAGTTATATACGCGATTCTTAATTTATTTATTTGTTCTGCCAGTCTAACAAATTCTTTGTCCCAAAACTTGATTTGGTCAAAATAATTCTTAGGCTTAGATTTTAATAAGGCGTTGCGTTGTTTAAGCACTTTATTAAACGATTGCCATAAGAAAAAAAACTCATGTTCCACGTGGAACAAACCTAAGTCTAAAAACTTTCTGCGCTCCTTAGGACCGCCAAAAAATAGTGAGTAGCTTTCTGGTGTTATTATTTGTACCGGCATTAACTGGGCAAGTTCAGATACTTTTCGACTCGCCTTACCCTGGATTTTTAAATTGGTTTCACCCGCTTGGGTTTTACTAATACCAATAGGGATAGATAAATCGTATAACGCTTTGCGGCCATGAATAACAAACTGATCTTGCTGGTGTGCAATAATACTTTTATGTTTAGAAGTTCGAAAAGATTTGCCGTGAGAAAGGTAATATATAGCCTCTAAAAGGCTGGTTTTTCCGCTGCCGTTTTCACCATAAATTATATTAACGCCATTAACTGGTTCTAGCGTCAGCGCCTCAATATTACGAAAATATTTGAGGCTCAAATGACTTAAGCTCATTATGTATTTATAATCTTATAAACGCATAGGCATAACGACGTACATCGCTTCTTCATCGCCAGCACCTTCGATTAGTGCACTGCTATTTGAATCGGCAAGTGTAAATAACACATCTTCAGTTTTTAATGTATTTAATACATCAAGCACGTAAGACACATTAAACCCAATTTCTAGATCATCGCCCTCGTACATTACTTCAACTACTTCTTCCGCTTGTTCTTGCTCTGGGTTGTTAGCCGTAATTTTTAATAAACCGTTTGATAAATTTAAACGTACACCACGAAATTTTTCGTTCGATAAAATCGATACGCGTTGAAATGCATTACGTAACCATTCTCTGTTTGCTGTAATAACTTTATCGCCACCGCGAGGTAAAACACGGCGGTAATCAGGGAAACGGCCATCAACTAATTTACTCGTAAACGTAAACTCAATATCAATAATACGGATGTGGTTAGCACCAAACTGAATAGTCACTAACTCTTGGTCGGCAACCATTAGGCGCATAATTTCTTGCACGCCTTTGCGCGGTATAATTAATTGGCGCTGTGTATTTAATGAATGACCTAGTTGCTTTTGTGCAATCGCTAAACGGTGCCCATCAGTGGCGACTGTTTTTATATCGCTGTTATCAACTTCAAACGACATGCCGTTTAAGTAATAACGTACATCTTGGTTTGCCATTGAAAAGTGCGTGCTTTCAAGTAATTTACGTAACTCTAAACGCGTTAGTTGAAATTCAACCTCACCATCCCACTGCTCTAAATTAGGAAAATCTTCAGCCGCTAATGTGGTCAATGAAAAACGACTTTTACCACTGGTTAAAAGTAACTGATGGTCTTGCAAGCTTAAAGTAAGATCAGAACCATCCGGTAAACTTTTACAAATATCGAGTAATTTTTTAGCCGGTAATGTGAGCTTGGTATCGGCAACATCATCACCTACAAACACGCTCGCCACTAATTCAATTTCAAGGTCGGTCCCTGTCATTGAAAGCTGGCCATTTTCTACCACGAGTAATACGTTAGATAAAATAGGTAACGTATGCTTACGCTCTATGGCACCCGATACTTGCACCAATGGTTTTAAAAATTGTTCTCTTGATATTGTTATTTGCATAATAAAGTCAGCCCTAAGATGACAATGTTCTTATTAAATTTTGGTAATCTTCTTTAATCTCGTGGCTTTCGTCACGTAATGATTTAACTTTGCGACACGCGTGCAGTACTGTTGTATGGTCACGCCCACCAAAGGCATCCCCAATCTCAGGTAAGCTGTGATTAGTGAGTTCTTTAGATAATGCCATGGCAACTTGGCGCGGCCTTGCTATAGAGCGACTGCGGCGCTTAGACAGTAAATCAGACACACGTATTCTATAGTATTCTGCTACCGTACGTTGAATATTGTCTATGGTGACTAGCTTATCTTGCAGTGCGAGTAAATCACGCAGTGCTTCTTTTACAAAGTCAATAGAAATTGGGCGGCCGGTAAAGTTTGCATTAGCAATTACACGGTTTAAAGCCCCTTCAAGTTCACGTACGTTTGAACGTAATTTTTTAGCGATAAAAAATGCCACTTCATGCGGTAAATTAATTTTACTTTGCTGGGCTTTTTTCATCAAAATGGCAACGCGTGTTTCAAGCTCTGGCGGCTCAATCGCGATAGTTAATCCCCAACCAAAACGAGATTTAAGGCGATCTTCAACCCCTTCTATCTCTTTAGGATAACGGTCAGAGGTTAAAATAATTTGCTGGTTACCTTCTAATAATGCATTAAAGGTATGAAAGAACTCTTCTTGTGAACGTTCTTTATTAGCAAAAAATTGAATGTCATCAATCATGAGTGCATCAACACTGCGGTAATAACGCTTAAACTCTTCGATCGCATTATTTTGCAGTGCTTTAACCATGTCTTGCACAAAGCGTTCTGAATGCATGTACACAATTTTAGCATCTGGCTTATTGGCCATAATACCGTTGCCTACCGCATGTAATAAATGCGTTTTACCTAAGCCCGTACCACCGTAAATAAAAACAGGGTTAAATGCAGAGCCAGGATTATCTGCTACCTGAGTGGCAGCCGCTTTTGCTAATTGGTTAGATTTACCCTCAACAAAACTGTCAAAGGTATAGTTTTCTTTAATGTTTGATTTATAACCCGATTTAGGAGCGGGCTCAACAACTGGTTTTTGTTCTCGTGGTTGTTGTTTTGCCGTTGCTTGCGTACTTGGTGCTGATTGTGTTTCAACTACCGGCGCAGCTTGTGCATTTAATAGCGGCTTGCTGCCTACATCAAAGCGTAATTCAGGGGCTTCTACACCACAAATTTCAACCAGTAACTCATTTATTCTATTTAGGTATTTTTCTCTTACCCAATCAAGTACAAAACGATTAGGCGCATAAATCGTCAAGGTATCTTCGGTACTTTCTGCTTGAAGTGGTCTGACCCACATACTAAATTGCTGCGAAGGCAATTCATCTTGCAATACATATAAACAACTTTGCCAAACCGACAGATACACAGTAAAACTCCCAGAGATATAATTTTTATTCCCGCACATCAATAATGATTCAAAAATCACACCTGTATTGCGTTTAAATGGCTCAATAAGCAGCCCAAGACCGACTATTATGAATGCACTTTATCCACAAGTAAAAGATTGATTTTTATAAAATTGTTGATATCGATGTATAAATATGATAACAGACTGATTTAAATAGCTTTTTATTTTAAAGCCTGATTAGAGATCATAACAAAACTGGCAGCAGATCGCGACTATAATTTATGATCTAATTTACTTTTCCCATGCTTTTATTCACTTTTTATACAGGGGCTGTGGAAAACTTCTTATTTATGATGATCCTATCGGATCATGAAAATTGAACATAAATAAACATGCTTTACGCGCTCTATTATGATTGACTTTTCGTCGCTTCATCTATAATATCTCGCGCTCGCAATGGCACCTGTGCCAGGATCGCGACCTGCATAGGATGTTTTAACTTTAACCGATCGGATGAGATTGTTATGAAAAGAACTTTTCAACCTAGCGTTTTAAAACGCAAACGTACACACGGTTTCCGTGCTCGTATGGCAACTGTAAATGGCCGTAAAGTATTAGCTCGTCGCCGTGCTAAAGGCCGCAAAGTTCTTTCTGCTTAATTTATAAGTGGAAGACTTTAGCTTTGGCAGGGAGTTACGTCTGTTAACTCCCTCGCATTACTCTCGCATATTTAATGAACCCGCTCGGGCTGCAACTCCTTTCTTTACTTTATTAGCAAAACCAAGTGACCAGTCAAAACCTAGGTTAGGCCTTACTGTTGCTAAAAAACGTGTAAAAAAGGCATGTCAACGAAACCGTATTAAACGTCTTGCTCGCGAAAGTTTTCGTTTAAACCAACATACTCTCGATAATATAGATATTGTGTTGATGGTAAAAAGTGGCATTGATGAACAGTCCAATGAAGAATTAACCAAACAACTAACAAAGTTGTGGCGTAAAATTAATGAACGCTGCAAACCCGGTGCCCCTAAACCGCCACCATTTAAAAAACGCCCAAACAAATCAGCTAAATCGACTAAACAAACTCAATAGCAATAGAATTACAGGGTTAATTAAGGTATCTTTAGCTCACCTTTTAATCATGCGTTTAAAATCTTAAAGTAAGTCTTTAAATACATGGTATCTATTCACTAAACATAACGTAGGGGCATGTACAACATGAGGTTACTTAAACCACTTGCTGCGTTACCAACACGTTGTTTAGTTTTATTGATCCGCGGTTATCAAAAGTGGATTAGCCCGCTATTGGGTCCGCATTGTCGTTTTAATCCAACCTGTTCTAGCTACGCTATTCAAGCAATTAATTTGCATGGTGCAGTAAAAGGCAGTTGGCTCGCAGTTAAACGCATATTAAAATGCCATCCTTTACATTCAGGTGGAGACGACCCCGTTCCTGAAAAATTAACCCGTATTAACCACCAACACGAGAAATAAGAGCTGTTATGGAATCGCAACGCACGTTTTTATTCATCGGCCTAATGCTAGTGTCGTTTTTATTATTTCAAGAATGGAATAATGACTACAACACGCCAAAAGCCGATCCTAGTGCCACTACACAAACACTAAAAGCAAACTCACCGGAATCAGATGATTATGTTCCAGCTTCATCAGACTCTGGTTTACCTGCTTCAACTACTTTAGCTAAACGCTCAGTCATTGATATTACAACTGACGTGTTCAAAGTTAAAATTGACACCAAAGGCGGTGACATTGTTGAAACCGACTTAATTAATTATAAAGAAACCAAAGGCAGTGATGTTCCTTACATGCTACTTGGTGAGTTTGATGGTAAACAATACTTTTCACAAAGTGGTTTAATAGGTTTAAATGGCCCAGATGCATCTGCAAATGGTCGTCCTACTTACCAATCAGAGCAAACCTCTTACACCTTAACAGGTGATGAGCTTCGCGTTCCACTGCAATTTACCGACAGCAACGGTGTAAGCTTTACTAAGACTTATGTATTCAAAAAGGGTCAGTATGATGTTGGCTTAGAATATAAAGTTAACAACACCACCAGCGCGCCTGTACAAGTACAGCTTTACACACAAATAAAGCGTACCGTACAAGAAAAAGGCAGCATGGTTGATCAAAACTATTTAGGGGCTGCATACGGTACAGATGAGGAACCATACGAAAAATATAGTTTTTCAGATATGGCCGATAAAAACCTAAACATTAATACCCAAGGTGGTTACGTTGCATTTATTCAGCATTACTTTGTAAGTGCTTGGGTACCAATGCAAGATCAAGCGAATACACTTTATAGTTTAATCACTAAAAGTAACGCAGCTATTATTGGTGTTAAAGACGAAGCGGTAAATGTTCAAGCTGGTAGTGAGCAAGTACTTACTGCAACTTATTACATGGGCCCTAAAGAGTCAGATAAACTTGAAGCGATTCACACTGACCTAGACTTAACCGTTGATTACGGTTGGTTATGGTTTATCTCTCAGCCGTTATTTGTACTATTAAAATGGTTACACAGCATTTTAGGTAACTGGGGTGTAGCAATTATTGCTATCACTATTATCGTTAAAACATTAATGTATCCACTGACTAAAGCACAGTACACCTCAATGGCTAAAATGCGTGCATTACAGCCTAAGATGAAAGCGCTAAAAGAAAAGTATGGCGATGATCGTCAAAAATTCGGCCAAGCGACCATGGAAATGTACCGTAAAGAAAAAGTAAACCCTATGGGTGGCTGTTTCCCTATTTTACTACAAATGCCAATCTTCTTAGCCTTGTTCTATGTATTCTTAGAGTCTACAGAACTTCGTCACGCTGAATTTGTACTTTGGCTAACTGACCTTTCTGCGAAAGACCCATACTACGTATTACCAATCTTATTTGGTGCGAGTATGTTTATAACGCAAAAACTACAACCTATGACGGTTACCGATCCAATGCAGCAAAAAATGATGACCTTTATGCCGGTTATCTTCTCTGTGTTCTTCTTATGGTTCCCATCTGGTTTAGTACTTTACTGGTTAGTGTCTAACCTTATCTCTATTGTCCAGATGTTAATCATCTACCGTGGCATGGAAAAGAAAGGTATTAAAGTAAGGGGCTAACTCCCCTTACCTACAAAAAAGGCGACCTCGGTCGCCTTTTTTAATATCTGAAATTTACTCACTAAGAATAGGCGAATAAAGTGACTTTGGTACACTGCGCTCACTAAAGCTCACACCCGTTATTGTCAGAGAGAAAATAGCTAAACCTATCGCCACGTAACCTGATATGCCTAACCACTCAAAAACAGTTTTTTTACGCTTTACTCTGAGCCAACTCATATATATGCCAACAGCACTAACAAAACTCATAAAACCGCCGAATAGCGCCCAAATAAGTTTAGTGCCGAGGCCTGCAAAGTTACCAAAATGCAAAGGATCGGCAGTATCTTTAATACGAGGAATAAGCGGTAAATCCTCTCCTTTTTGTACTGCTAATACTGTACCTGTCGTTGGCTGTAAATACACACGATTGGCGCGTAAACGAAGTAAAATATCATCGTTATAGCCACGTACTTCAATAGGTTGATTCTTTTTATTACCATAACGTATATAGCGAATATCAAGCGTCGGAAATGCCTGCTTCGCAGCGTTATAAGCCTGAGTTAAGCTTATTGGTGTTGCATTAACAGTGGGTATTTGTTTTTTAAATTCACTAACAGCGACTGGTGGTGCAATATAATGCTTTATTTTCGCTGTTTGCAAACCATGTTCAATAAGGTACCACAGACCTGTTATGGCTATGATAGCCATAAACCACATACTCCATAACCCAAGAAACTTATGCCAATTAGACCAGCCATTACGTTTATCTAAAACTAGCTGGGCAGGCTTTTTAAAAAAGCCCTGCCACCAGCGACGATACACATAAAAACTCGAAACCAGCAGAATAACCAATAAAATACTTAAGCTTGTAACAATTAGCTTACCTATCCAGCCCATGGATAAATACATGTGCCAGTTACGTAAAAACCGTGAAGCACGTGCCCATTCACCCTCACCTAACACATGCCCTGTGGCTGCATCTAAATAAATAAACCGAAATGCGTCATCTATTTTTAGTGCAACTTCCAAAGCCAAGTACTCTTGCTTATGGCGCTGAAGATACAACACTTGTGCACCTGAATAATGCTTGTTGAGGGTATTTTCAATGGCTTGATAGTTGGTGATTGAAGAGGACGTTAACGCACGATACTTACTGTCTGTCAGGTATTCAATTTCATGACTTAGCGTCGCAAGTGTACCAGATAAACAAACAACAAGTTGTACCCACACGATAAGTCACATCACTATCTGAAAACTCAGTTTGATTTAACTCGTCTTTATCTTCAAAGCGATCATATCTTAACCCTGCGGTGATACTCCAATTAGTGGTAATATCGAGCTGATCTTGAACATAAGCACCAAAACGAGTGCTATTCGTTCGACCTAACCGTGGTGTTATGCTATCTAAATTATAATCATCAGCCGCTGTAAGCCCGTACTCAGGATTGTAAAGATCAAGCCCAGGTACAGGCCCACCTTGACTCTGTTGCTTTGCCGTACGATATACACTTTCAAAGCTATGCTCATACCAATCACTACCCAGTAATACTTGATGTTGCATATCAGCCAATACAAACTCCGCGACCGCATTAGCCGTTAAACTAAAACCTTCATTCTCACGAACTTGATCACGAAACTCTCGATCACTCCAATCAAGCACACCATCGTCGTTTGTATCTGCGAGCCCTTTCGGTTCATGATAGTTTTGCACTTCTTTATTATCGAAATAACGAGCCGTAATATCCGTTCGCCAAACATCATTAATATCGTGCTTTAAAGTAGCTTGATAAACATGAGCTTCAAAATTTTGAAAGTCAGTCGCTTCATTATGATTCCAGCTAATATCTGTAATAAATTGGCCATTATCATCAGCGGGGACACCGCGTAAACGTGCACCACCTAATTCTTGCTCAATAAAAGTGTATTGCGTAGTCAGCTCTGTCGCACTATTAATTAACCAAGTATAACCAAGATCAACAATGGTGTTATCGCTACTGGTATTAGTACGAAATGGATTTTCTGAATCACGATATAAACCAACACGGTACGCATGGTTATCGAGCGATTCACTTAGCGTACCAGTACTTTGTATTGCCCCACTGAAAAAGTCATCATTACCTACTTCAACTTCAATGCTGTTCTCATCGGTAAACTTTGGCTTTTTAGTTACATAATTAATAATGCCGCCAGGGTTTCCGCTACCATAAATAGCGCCCGCAGGGCCTTTTAATACGGCAACTTGTTCAATATTAAATAACTGTGGGACAGCAAAACCATTAAATGGGTCGCCTTTTACACCATCGTATAAGATCTCATCTTGGCGAAAACCACGAAACGTCACCCCGGAATAACTAAATGCGTTAACCCCTGCAATATTGCTATATAAATCGGTAATTTGACGTGCAGCCTGATCGTTAATTAACGCTTGGGGAAGAATTTGAATGGACTGCGGGATTTTCTCAATTGGGGTATTTGTGCGAGTCCCAAAACTGGATTCTGTTGGTCTGTATAAAGAAAAAGCACGGCCAACAACATCAATAGTTTCTATTTCATTTTCAATATTTTGATTTTCAGCAAGTGAAGAACCTGAAAAACTGACTAGAACAGCCAATAAAACTGGAGAATAGCGCATAAAGTTTAAGTACGTAGAAAAACAATATACACATGCTAATAAATATAGTTATCATTTTTAATAACTGGTTATTAATTAAAACTAAATAATGAAATGCTTAAAATGTATCTGCTGACGCATTTTTACATACAGCTATTCGCATGAAATAAAGCCATAGGTTACAATACAAACCAGCATTCACTTTCATATTGGCAATTTCAAACGCATGATTAATCAAGACACTATCGCAGCACAAGCAACCGCACCAGGACGTGGTGGGGTTGGTATTATTCGTGTTTCAGGCAGCCTAGCAAAGCAAGTCGCTGAGAAAATAGTAGGTAAAATACCTAAAGTTCGCTTTGCCGACTACGTGCCTTTTAATAACCTTGCAGGGGATCAGCTTGATCAAGGTATTGCAATTTACTTTGCCGGCCCACACTCATTTACCGGTGAAGACGTACTCGAACTTCAAGGCCATGGTGGCCCTGTTGTCCTTGATATGCTACTTAAAGAAATAAGTAAAATAGACGGTGTACGTTTAGCAAAGCCTGGTGAATTCTCTGAGCGTGCCTTTATGAACGACAAGCTTGATTTAACTCAAGCTGAAGCTATTGCAGATTTAATAAATGCAACCAGTGAACAAGCGGCCAAAAGCGCCCTACAGTCACTTCAAGGTCAATTCTCTAAGCACATAGAAACCCTAGTTGAAAAAGTCATTCACTTACGTATGTATGTAGAAGCAGCTATTGATTTTCCTGATGAAGAAATCGATTTTTTATCAGACGGAAAAGTCGGCGGGGATTTGAATGCCATTATTGAGCAACTCAATGCGGTTACTAATCAAGCCAAACAAGGCAGCATAATGCGCGAAGGTATGCGTGTCGTTATTGCAGGTCGTCCTAATGCAGGTAAATCAAGCTTACTTAATGCATTAGCAGGACGAGAAGCGGCAATCGTAACAGAAATAGCCGGCACCACCCGCGATGTACTTCGTGAGCACATACATATAGATGGTATGCCACTACATATAATCGACACCGCAGGCCTGCGTGAAAGCCCAGATCGCGTTGAACAAATAGGTATTGAGCGTGCATGGGATGAAATAAACCAAGCCGATCGCGTTTTATTTATGCTTGATGGTACAGATACAGCCGATACCGACCCTCATGCTATTTGGCCAGAATTTATGGCTAAGTTACCCCAAGGTATGGGCGTGACTGTGATCAGAAACAAAGCCGATTTATCAGGTGATGTAGTCGGTATGGATCAAGAGCAACAATATCCGGTCATCAGTTTAAGCGCTAAGAATGCTGACGGCATAGAACTAGTGCGTGAGCACTTAAAAGCCTGTATTGGTTTTGATGGTGCCACAGAGGGTGGATTTATGGCGCGTCGTCGTCACTTAGATGCCCTTGAGCATGCAGCCTACCACTTAGATACCGGTAAAACACAATTAGAAATGCATGTGGCAGGTGAGATTTTGGCTGAAGAACTACGTTTAACGCAGCAGTATCTTAACGAAATAACTGGTGAATTTACCTCAGATGATCTACTTGGCAAAATATTTAGCTCGTTCTGTATCGGTAAATAGTCGAATTAATAAGTAACGATATAATTTATTAAGGGCGCTTAGGCGCTCTTTTTCATGCCTAATATTTACAATAACAACTCACCTAGCTGTGCTTTAATAATCCACTTTAAAAACCAAACAGACTAAAAATACAGTTAAATCTACACCTATATCAGTCTCAATTGCCTTTAATAATGTACATAAAAGATGTAACAGCGCTAATAATCACAGCTAATAGCGGCTAGAACGTTTTCATTTATAGAACAAAATAGCTGTAGTTATGCTTATTAAACACTCTAAAACTGAAGCTATAGCATTGGTTATCCATGTTTGAATAGGGGGAATTATCAAGTCATAAAAACAAAACGTAACTAAAAAATACGTTTTGTTCGTCTACACCACCAGCAAAATTCAGTTAAATATTCACTTTAGATCACTCAAATTTATTTTTTTGCAGATCAGTTATCCACAATTGCGTGTTTTTTTGCTTCAGCGAGGAATTAAACGTCTTTAAAATGGGGAAATAAGCTGTATTTAATTAAAAAAGGGCTGTTTATAAAAAATAATAATGGTTATTTAACCTGATCTGACTAAATAGATCATTTTTTAAAATTATTTTCGATCCCAATTTAAGGTTATCAACAAGCTTTATATCCACATTAAGATCAACAAGCATCTATACGTTTATTTTCAATCGCTGGTGGCAAATACTAAATATAAAATCAATGACTTAGCAATAAAATTGCAACTTTAATTGATAGTTAAGCAGAGCTTTCCCCAACCTTATCAACAACTTGATCAGAAGATTACATTTAAAGATATTTTGTTAAACCTTTAATTATCAGGTAGTTAAGCAGCACATTTAAGTGAAGGCTTAAATAAGTACAAAAATAGTTATACAAAATAGCACTCTTAACTTTACTGTTATACTCACTGGGCTATCATAGGCGGCAATTAAAACTAATAGTGATCACAAATATTCATGAGTTCAGTAAATCTTATCGTTGGTAGTCAAATGGGATCCGCAGAATACGTTGCCGAGCAACTAAGCGATGCGCTTAATAGCCAAGGTATTAATACCCAACTACATGATCAACCTGAATTTAGTGAAATAGATCAGCAAAATACCATTTGGTTAATTTGTACATCAACCTATGGTGCGGGTGATTACCCAGAAAACCTTATTAACTTTGTTGATGAGTTATCTCAAGTTGATGATTTATCGCACTTAAAGTACACGGTCATCGCTTTAGGTGATACCAGTTATGACACGTATAACCTTGCAGGGCGTAATATAGATACGCTTTTAAGCCAAAAAGGCGCGATACAGTTAGCACCGCGGTTAGAACTGAATATTCTTGATGAAGCACTTCCAGAAGATACGGCCTTAGCTTGGTTAGACTCGTGGATAGCAAAAACAGGTCTAAAATAGAAAGATCAAGTAAAAAGTTATAAATAAAGTTACCCACAATTTACTAAAAATTTAAAATATTTTGTGGATAAACACTGATTAAACTGCTTTTTTAACCATGCTTATCCATGGGATAAGATCGAGACTTGATCGGCCTGTGTATAACAGCCTGTTTTGATCAGAGCTTATTTGCCTGAAGATCCGATCATATTAACACCTTTAGATCCGATCTAATTATATGTTTTTAATCATGATCTAAAGCTTATCAACAGAAAAGCTGATCAGTAGTAGTAATAGTATTAAAAGATCTCTTTAAAAGATCCTTTATATTATTAGAGATCACTTACTTAGATCTTGAGCACTGTTTAATCATTTATCTTCTGCTAATTTCTAGGTAGAATACGCTCCCTTTTGAAGTTTACTGGTTTGATTTAAGTAGGATCCCATTAATGATTTTTCACGAAAATTTTGACGTTATCGTAGTAGGTGGTGGACATGCTGGCACTGAAGCCGCATTGGCAGCTGCCCGTATGGGGATGAATACCCTGCTGCTGACTCACAATATGGATACCCTTGGTCAAATGTCTTGTAACCCAGCGATTGGTGGCATTGGCAAAGGCCACTTAGTTAAAGAAATTGATGCTCTTGGTGGCGCAATGGCTCAGGCTATTGACAAAGGCGGGATCCAATTCCGTACGCTTAATTCTTCTAAAGGCCCTGCTGTACGAGCTACTCGTGCTCAAGCGGATCGTGCTTTGTACAAAGCGGCTATTCAGAACACACTTCAAAACCAAGAAAACTTAAAGATTTTTCAACAATCATGTGATGATCTTATCGTTGAAAACAACCGTGTAACAGGTGTCGTTACCCAAATGGGTCTGCGTTTCAGTGCTCCTAGTGTAGTACTAACCGTAGGCACATTCTTAGGTGGCCAAATTCATATCGGTCTTGAAAACTTTAAAGGTGGCCGTGCAGGCGATCCACCTTCAATTGCATTGGCTGATCGTTTACGCGAACTTCCATTTAGAGTGGATCGTTTAAAAACAGGCACACCACCACGTATTGATGCACGCACTGTTGATTTTTCTAAAATGCAAGAACAACCAGGTGATGCACCAACACCGGTATTCTCATTTATGGGTAAACAAAGCGACCACCCACAACAAATTCCGTGTTACATCACTTACACCAATGAAAAAACACATGATGTTATTCGCAAAAACTTACATCGCTCACCTATGTACTCAGGTGTTATCGAAGGAATAGGCCCACGTTACTGTCCGTCTATTGAAGATAAAATTGTCCGTTTTGCTGATAAAGATAAGCACCAGATATTTGTAGAGCCAGAAGGCTTAATGTCATACGAGTTATATCCTAACGGTATTTCAACCAGCTTACCGTTCGATGTGCAGTTAGAAATTGTGCAATCGATCACCGGATTTGAAAATGCACATATTTGTCGTCCTGGCTACGCTATTGAATATGACTTTTTTGATCCGCGCGACTTAAAACAATCATTAGAAACTAAATTTATTGATGGTTTATTTTTTGCTGGTCAGATTAATGGTACGACCGGTTACGAAGAAGCGGGCGCACAAGGTCTGATCGCCGGTATGAATGCGGCATTACAAGTGCAAGGCAAAGAGTCGTGGACACCACGTCGTGATGAAGCCTATGTTGGCGTACTAATTGACGACCTAGCAACACTGGGTACAAAAGAACCATACCGCATGTTTACTAGCCGTGCTGAATACCGTTTGTTACTACGTGAAGATAACGCTGATATACGTTTAACTGAAAAAGGCCGTGAATTAGGTTTAGTTAATGATGAACGTTGGCAAGCATTCAACGAAAAAATGGAAGTGATCGCTAAAGAGAAACAGCGTATTAAAGACACCTGGATCCATAAAGATCATGCGGTTGTTGATCAAGTAAATGAATTACTTAAAACGCCACTTGTGCGTGAAGCCAGCTTAGAAGAATTATTACGCCGACCTGAAGTGCGTTATAACGACTTGATGGCCATTGAAGGACTCGGATCTGAGTTTACCAATAAGGCCGCCTTAGAGCAGGTTGAAATTCATACTAAGTACGCAGGTTACATTGCACGCCAGCAAGATGAGATTAATAAGCAGCTTCGTCATGAAGAAACAATTTTACCAAAAGAGTTTGATTATAAAACCGTCTCTGGTTTATCAAATGAGGTTGTTGCTAAGCTAATTGATGCTCGTCCAGACACTATTGGTCAAGCTTCGCGTATTTCTGGTATCACCCCAGCGGCGATTTCGCTATTATTAGTGTATCTGAAGAAGCAAGGCTTGTTGCGCAAAACTGCGTAACGGTAAAGGTACATTGTGTTACAGCAACAATTAACAACTTTGTTAGCGCAAACTGATATTGCGCTAACACAAAAACAACAGCAACAACTTGTTCGCTATGTCGAATTACTCGATAAGTGGAATAAAGCCTATAATTTAACCTCAGTACGTTTACCTCAAGAAATGATGGTTAAACATATAATGGATAGCTTAGTTGTTGCGCCTCACTTGACCGGTCATCATTATATTGATGTTGGCACAGGTCCTGGTTTACCGGGCATAGTGTTAGCTATTGCCTTACCCGATACGCAGTTTGTATTATTAGATAGTTTAGGTAAACGTGTACGTTTTTTAATGCATGTTAAACATGAGCTTGGCCTTGATAATGTGACCCCTGTGCAGTCAAGAGTTGAAGAATATCAACCAAGTGTTAAATTAGATGGCGTACTAAGTCGTGCATTTGCATCGTTACAAGATATGATTGACTGGTGCTCGCACTTAATTGATCATTCAGGTAAGTTCATTGCACTTAAAGGGGTATTTCCAAGTGAGGAATTAGACTCACTTCCTGCTGGTGTTAAGTTTGAGCAAAAAATTGCATTAGAAGTACCCGATTTAGATGCACAACGACATTTAATAATTCTTTCTAAAGACTAGGGATCAGAGACACTGTGGCAAAAGTCATTGCATTAGCAAATCAAAAAGGTGGAGTAGGTAAAACGACCACTGCCGTTAATCTCGCTGCATCTATGGCTGCAACGAAGCGTAAAGTGCTGTTAATAGATCTCGACCCGCAAGGCAATGCGACCATGGGCAGTGGCGTCGACAAATATGGTGACGTCCCTACTATCTATGATTTACTCATAGAAGATAAGCCTATTGATGAGGTGATTATTAAAGAAACCTCAGGCGAGTATCATATGATTGCTGCAAACGGCGATGTGACCGCTGCAGAAGTTAAATTGATGGAATTATTTGCTCGCGAAGTACGCTTACGCAATGCACTTGAAAAAATTCAGGATCAGTACGAGTTTATTTTTATAGACTGCCCACCTTCTTTAAATATGTTAACCGTTAATGCCATGGCCGCTGCCGATTCTATTTTAGTCCCTATGCAATGTGAATATTATGCATTGGAAGGATTAACCGCATTAATGGACACGATTACGCAACTTGCTAAGTTAGTTAATCCTAACTTACAGATTGAAGGCATACTTCGTACTATGTACGATCCGCGTAATCGATTAGCAAATGATGTATCAGAACAATTAAAACAACATTTTGGCGATAAAGTATACCGTACGGTGATCCCACGTAATGTTCGACTTGCAGAAGCCCCAAGTTTTGGCGCACCGGCAATGTACTACGATCGAGCATCAAGTGGTGCGAAAGCGTATTTAGCTCTCGCGGGTGAAATGCTACGCAGAAAAGAAAAAACTACTCCCGTTGTCGCCTAACTTTGAGGTAAAAAAATAACATGTCTGCTAAAAAACGAGGTTTAGGCCGAGGACTCGATGCACTTTTAAGTTCATCTAAACCTGCACCAAGCGAAAGCAAGGAACACGACAGCGCCAATGTAACAAACGCAGTTGAAAATGCGGCACAGCCTAGCAACAGTGAATTACAAAAACTACCCATCGAGTTTTTACACTCAGGGAAATACCAACCTCGTAAAGACATGTCTGAAGAGGCACTTGAAGAACTCGCCAGTTCAATTCGTTCACAAGGGATAATTCAACCGATTGTTGTGCGTCCAGTTGCGCATAACAGTTATGAAATTATTGCCGGTGAACGTCGTTGGCGCGCTGCTCAAATTGCCAAGCTTGAGTTTGTACCGTGTATTATTAAAGATGTACCCGATGAAGCGGCCGTTGCTATTGCCCTAATTGAAAATATTCAGCGTGAAGACTTAAACGCCATGGAAGAAGCGATAGCGCTTAATCGCTTGCTTAATGAGTTTGAGTTAACGCATCAACAAGTGGCTGATGCGGTGGGTAAATCGCGTACGACCGTGACTAACTTATTACGCTTAAATAATCTTAATAACGATGTAAAGATATTGTTAGAGCATGGTGACATTGAAATGGGTCACGCTCGTTGCTTATTAGCACTTGAAGGCGAAGTGCAATCGGATGCTGCCCGTTTAGCTGTTGCGAAAGCATTGACCGTTCGCGAAACTGAAAAGCTAGTGCGCTCTATTCTAGAGCCTGCTCCAGCAAAAGAAGTAATAGAAAAAGACCCAGATGTTAAACAGTTAGAGCAACAACTTGCTGATAACCTAGGGGCAAAAGTAGAAATAAATTACAACAAAAAAGGCAAAGGGAAGTTGGTTATTTCTTACACTAATCTTGACGAGTTAGACGGTATTTTAAACCGTATCAATCAAGACTATTCCCACCATTAATTCATTGGATGTCTAAAAAGGGACATTTACAGCGATTTTGTGTTACAAAGCACCTACTCAAGTTGCAAAACTGGCAGGATTAAGTATAATTTCGCCAGTTTTCATACCCTGACAATTAGAGCGTCATAAAGGTTAATTAAAAGTGACTAATAAGTTAGCAGGCCCGTATAGGCTTGCCGCATTAAAATTAATTTGCCTTCAGGGATTTGTAGCCCTTTTAGCTGCACTAATAATTTTTATAGGTTGGGAAACCAATGCCGCACTTTCAGCATTAGCTGGTGGCGCTGTCGCAGTACTTCCTAACTTTGTATTTGCGCTTTATGCATTCAGATATATGGGTGCAAGTCGAGCAAATCAAGCGTATGCCTCGTTGAAACGCGGCAACGGATTAAAATTTATGCTAACAATCGTTTTGTTTGCACTAATGCTAAAGCTTTATCCGGTAGTTTTATTACCTTTCTTTTGTGCTTATGTGTTGGTGTTGTTTACAGGATTGTTTACACCCGTTTTTTTTAAACATTAACTTTTGGGATATAACATGGCTGCAGAAGAAGTTACTCTATCTAGCCATATTCAGCACCACTTAACCAATGCTAAGATGTGCTCGACCGACGCTGGTCTTGCCTTCAATAAAGCATGTACGGATAGTGGCTTCTGGACATGGCATGTAGATACCCTCGCATGGTCTATCGGACTAGGTCTAATATTTTTATGGATCTTCCGTAGTGCCGCAAAAAAATCAACTCTGGGTGTACCTGGGAAATTTCAGTGTTTCATTGAAATGGTTGTTGAGTTCGTTGGCGACAACGTACGCGATACCTTCCACGGTAAAAGTAAGCTAATTGCACCATTAGCATTAACAATATTCGTGTGGATATTCTTAATGAACTTAATGGATTTAATCCCAGTTGACTTCCTACCAGCATTTGCCGGATTTGTTGGCGAAACTGCGTTTGGTATGGATTCACACGACGTATACATGAAAATTGTACCAACTACAGATATCAACATGACAGCAGCACTTGCGCTGGGCGTGTTCATTCTAATGATTGGTTACTCAATAAAAATAAAGGGTATCGGCGGTTTTATTAAAGAACTAACACTTCATCCGTTTAGTTCAAACAATACAGCTATGCAGATTCTTTTAATCCCATTCAACCTATTACTAGAGCTTATCGCATTGGTTTCTAAGCCGTTTTCACTGGCACTGCGTTTGTTCGGTAACTTATATGCAGGTGAGTTAATCTTCATCCTTATCGGTGCAATAGGTTTAATGCAACTACCGTTGCACTTTGTGTGGGCTGTATTCCATATCTTGGTAATTGTATTGCAAGCATTCGTATTTATGATGCTTACAATCGTATACCTAAGCATGGCAAGTTCGGATAATCACTAATTTATAACTTTTAATTTTTACTTTTAATTACAATTGAAACTTTGGAGAAAAAAATGGAACTAGTATTAGGTCTTAAGTACATCGCAGTAGCTTTACTTATCGGCTTCGGTGCAATCGGTACAGCAATCGGTTTTGGTAACATGGGCGGTAAATTCCTTGAAGCATGTGCGCGTCAACCTGAGCTTGCACCATCGCTACAAGTTAAAATGTTTATCCTTGCTGGTCTAATCGATGCTGTAGCAATGATTGGTGTTGGTATCGCGATGGTATTGTTGTTCGTACTTTAATTTTATTTTTTGAACAGCTTACTATTTAAGGAGGAGCGGTTGTGAACTTAAACGCCACTCTTATCGGTGAATTAATTGCGTTTACGGTGTTCGTATTATTTTGTATGAAATACGTATGGCCACCACTAAACGGTGCAATTGAAGCTCGCCAGAAGAAAATCGAAGATGGTTTAGCTGCCTCTGATAGAGCCGAAAAAGACTTAGAACTTGCGCAACACAAAGCTGCAGAACAGCTTAAAGATGCAAAGGCTCAAGCGGCTGATATCATTGAACAAGCTAAAAAGCGTGCCGTGCTAATTGTTGACGAAGAAACTGTTCGTGGTCAGCAAGAGCGTGAAAAAATTATTGCTCAAGGGCACTCTGAAATTGAATCAGAGCGTAACCGTGTGACAGAAGAGCTACGTAAGAAAGTAGCAACTCTGGCTGTGGTTGGCGCAGAAAGAATTTTAGAGCGCGAAATCAATCAAGCCGCACATAGTGACATCGTTGAAAAACTTGTCGCTGAGCTGTAATTAGGAGGGTATGAGCATGTCTGAATTGACTACTATCGCTCGCCCATACGCTAAAGCGGCTTTTGAACTTGCCGTTGAAAAAGGCACCATTGAAAGTTGGAATGACATGTTGTTCTTTGCTGGCCACGTTGCCAGCAATGAACAGGCATCAACCATTTTAGCTGGATTGCCTACTGCTACTGCACAAGCTGGGTTATTTATTAACTTATGTGGTGAGCAGCTCAACGAACAAGGTCAGAACCTAGTTAAGGTGATGGCTGAAAATGGACGTTTGATTGCACTACCTGAAGTTGCTCATTTATTTTCTGCTTTAAAAGCAGACTATGACAAAGAAATCGATATTGACGTGATTTCGGCAACGCCTCTTGCTGCAGCGCAGCAAGAATCATTGGTAGCGGCACTTGAAAAACGTTTCGCACGCAAAGTTAAGCTGAATTGTAGTGAAGACGCTACAGTTGTTGGCGGCCTTATTATCAAGGCGGGTGACACTGTAATTGACGGCTCTTTACGCGGTAAATTAAATCGCTTAGCCACAACACTACAATCGTAATTGGGAAAAAGAGCATGCAACTTAATTCCACTGAAATTTCAGATCTGATCAAACAACGTATTGAGAAGTTCGAAGTTGTAAGTGAAGCTCGTAACGAAGGTACAATTGTATCTGTTACTGACGGTATCATTCGCATCCACGGTCTAGCTGACTGTATGCAAGGTGAGATGATTGAGCTTCCTGGCAACCGTTATGCTATCGCACTAAACCTTGAGCGCGACTCAATTGGTGCAGTAGTAATGGGTCCTTACGCTGACCTTACAGAAGGCGTAAAAGTATACACAACTGGTCGTATTTTAGAAGTTCCTGTTGGTGCGGGTCTACTTGGTCGTGTTGTAAACACACTAGGTGCTCCTATCGATGGTAAAGGCGCTTTAGATAACGACGGGTTTGAACCTGTAGAAAAAATTGCACCAGGTGTAATCGAGCGTCAATCAGTAGATGAGCCAGTGCAAACTGGTTACAAATCTATCGATGCTATGATCCCAGTTGGTCGTGGTCAGCGTGAGCTTGTTATCGGTGACCGCCAAACAGGTAAAACTGCACTAGCAATCGATGCAATCATCAACCAAAAAGACACAGGCGTTAAGTGTGTGTACGTAGCGGTTGGTCAAAAAGCATCTACTATTGCTAACGTAGTACGTAAATTAGAGGAGCACGGTGCACTTGCAAATACTATCGTAGTTGTAGCATCTGCTTCTGAATCTGCGGCACTTCAGTACTTAGCTCCGTTCTCGGGCTGTACTATGGGTGAATACTTCCGTGACCGTGGTGAAAACGCATTAATCGTATATGATGATTTATCTAAGCAAGCTGTTGCTTACCGTCAAATCTCATTGCTACTTAAGCGTCCACCAGGCCGTGAAGCATACCCAGGTGACGTATTCTACCTTCACTCGCGTCTTTTAGAGCGTGCATCACGTGTAAATACTGATTACGTTGAAAAATTCACTAACGGTGAAGTGAAAGGTAAAACAGGTTCATTGACGGCATTGCCTATCATTGAAACTCAAGGCGGCGACGTTTCTGCGTTCGTACCGACAAACGTTATCTCTATCACCGATGGTCAGATCTTCTTAGAAACTGACTTATTCAACTCAGGTATCCGTCCGGCAGTAAATGCTGGTATCTCGGTATCGCGTGTTGGTGGTGCTGCACAAACTAAAATCGTTAAGAAACTAGGTGGCGGTATCCGTCTAGCCCTAGCTCAGTACCGTGAATTAGCTGCGTTCTCGCAGTTCGCGTCTGACCTTGATGATGCTACTCGTGCTCAACTTGAGCATGGTGAGCGTGTAACAGAGCTAATGAAGCAGAAACAGTACGCGCCAATGTCTGTTGCTGAAATGTCTTTGTCGTTATTCGCAGCTGAGAAAGGTTACTTAAAAGACATCGAAATCGCTAAAATTATGGATTTCGAAGCGGCTTTACTTTCTTACGCAAATAGCACATACGCAGAGCTTATGGCTCAAATCAATGAAACTGGTAACTACAACGCCGAGATCGAAGCGCAGCTTAAAGAACTTCTAGAGAAGTTCAAGTCTACGCAAACTTGGTAATTTAGTTATTAATGGTGTGCTTTATATCTTAAAGCACACCTTGATTCGGAGAGAGAGTCATGGCCAGCGGAAAAGAGATTAAAAGCAAGATCGGCAGTATTAAAAACACTCAAAAGATCACTAGCGCAATGGAAATGGTTGCTGCGTCTAAAATGAAAAAGGCGCAAGAACGAGTGGCTTCAAGCCGTCCATACGCTGAAAAATTACGTAAAGTGATTGGTCGTGTTGCTCAAGCAAATCTTGATTTTACTCACCCGTTCTTAGAAGAACGTGAAGTAAAACGAGTTGGTTATATTGTTATCTCTACTGACCGTGGTCTGTGTGGCGGTTTAAACTCAAACGAGTTTAAAAAAGTCGCATTAGAGATTAAAGCGTGGAAAGAAAAAGGCGTAGATGCTGATTTTGCTACTTTAGGTAGTAAAGCAGCTGGCTTCTTTCAACGTTTTGGTGGTCAAGTACTTGCTAAAAAAGCAGGTCTTGGAGATAAGCCTTCAGTACAGGACGTAATTGGTCCAGTAAAAATAATGCTAGATGCATTCTCTGAAGGTAAAATTGACCGTTTATTCCTGGTATATAACAACTTTGTTAATACCATGAAGCAAGAGCCAATAGTAGATCAGTTACTCCCTTTGCCAAAAGCTGAAGAAGAAGTATCTACACATGCGTGGGATTACTTATATGAACCAAATCCAGAGGCTATTTTAGAGTCTTTGTTAGTACGTTTCATTGAGTCTCAGGTATACCAAGGTGTAGTTGAAAACGCTGCCTCTGAACAGGCTGCCCGCATGGTTGCAATGAAAGCTGCAACTGATAATGCCGGTGACCTTATGGATGAGTTACAGCTTGTATATAACAAAGCTCGCCAAGCAGCAATCACACAAGAAATTAGTGAGATTTGTTCTGGTTCAGCAGCAGTTTAATGCTTCAGGCAAAGATTAACGAGAGGAATAGACATGAGTTTAGGTAAGGTCGTCCAAATTATCGGCGCCGTTGTGGATATCGAATTTCCACAAGACAGCGTGCCAGCCGTATATGACGCGCTAAAAGTAACAGATGGCGATTTAGCTGGTTTGACTTTAGAAGTTCAACAGCAGCTAGGTGGCGGTGTGGTACGTACTATCGCACTAGGTACTACAGACGGTTTACGTCGTGGTGCTGCAGTAGCAAACACAGGCGAAGCAATTCAAGTTCCAGTTGGTACTAAGACCCTAGGTCGTATCATGAATGTACTTGGTGAGCCAATTGATGAAGCAGGTCCAATCGGTGAAGACGAGCGTATGTCTATCCACCGTGCAGCACCTACTTACGAAGAGCAATCAAGCTCAGTAGAACTTTTAGAAACGGGTATCAAGGTAATCGACCTTGTATGTCCATTCGCTAAAGGTGGTAAAGTTGGTTTATTCGGTGGTGCCGGTGTTGGTAAAACCGTAAACATGATGGAACTTATCCGTAACATCGCAATCGAGCACAGCGGCTACTCAGTATTCGCAGGTGTTGGTGAGCGTACTCGTGAGGGTAACGATTTCTACCATGAAATGAACGATTCAAACGTACTTGATAAAGTATCGCTTGTATACGGTCAGATGAACGAGCCACCGGGTAACCGTTTACGCGTAGCGTTAACAGGTCTTACTATGGCTGAGAAGTTCCGTGACGAAGGTCGCGACGTACTTTTCTTCGTAGATAACATCTACCGTTACACACTTGCGGGTACAGAAGTATCAGCACTTCTTGGTCGTATGCCATCAGCGGTAGGTTACCAGCCTACACTTGCTGAAGAAATGGGTGTACTTCAAGAGCGTATCGCATCTACTAAGACTGGTTCAATTACTTCAATCCAAGCGGTATACGTACCTGCGGATGATTTAACGGATCCATCTCCAGCAACAACGTTTGCTCACTTAGATGCAACAGTGGTACTTTCACGTGATATCGCATCACTAGGTATCTACCCAGCGGTAGACCCTCTTGATTCATCTTCACGTCAGCTTGATCCACAAGTAATCGGTGAAGAGCACTACGGTATAGCGCGCGGCGTTCAAACAGTTCTTCAGCGTTACAAAGAGCTTAAAGACATCATCGCGATTCTAGGTATGGACGAGCTTTCTGACGAAGATAAGCAACTTGTATCTCGTGCACGTAAAATCCAGCGTTTCCTATCTCAGCCATTCTTCGTGGCAGAGGTATTTACAGGTGCGCCAGGTAAATACGTTTCACTTAAAGACACAATTGCAGGCTTCAAAGGTATCTTAAACGGTGAGTTTGATGATATGCCAGAGCAAGCGTTCTACATGGTTGGCTCTATCGAAGAAGCTCAAGAAAAAGCCAAAAGCATGTAATTAGGAGGGTAGTATGGCAGCTATGACTGTACATCTTGATGTAGTAAGTGCTGAAGAGAAATTATTTTCTGGTTTAGTAGAATCTATTCAAGTATCTGGTAGTGAAGGTGAGTTAGGTGTTAACGCCGGTCACGCCCCACTACTAACTGCCCTTAAACCTGGTATGGTACGTTTAGTTAAGCAATTTGGTGAAGAAGAACTCATCTATATTGCTGGCGGTACACTAGAAGTTCAACCGAACATAGTGACCGTACTTGCTGATACAGCTGTTCGTGGTGAAGACCTAGACGAAAAAGCTGCAGAGCAAGCTAAGCGTGACGCTGAAGCCCAAATGGCAAAAGGCGCATCTGCTGAACTTGATTACAATCAAGCAGCAATGCAACTAGCTGAAGCAATTGCTCAGCTACGCATTATTCAGCAATTACGTAAAAAGTAAGCCTATCTGGTTTTTAAAAGCCCACTTTATGTGGGCTTTTTTGTGCTTGATGATAAATCCTGTGGCTATTTGTAAATAAATTAATCGTTATGGCTAATATCTCTTCATTATTACTTATATCTACGCAAGATCCTCGTTACAATAACCCTATTCTATTAGGTGTTACTTTGCTTAAGTTAAGATTCAGTAGTCATTGCTTAGCCTACTGAGTATTTGCACATGATGTGACTTACGTAATCTACTTTGCAGCACACTTATTCTATCAAGCTAAAACAACGGAAAAAGGAAATTGTTTTAATGGCTCTAACAACAGTAATTCTTGCAGCGGGTAAAGGTACTCGTATGCGCTCTGCTCTACCTAAGGTACTGCATAAAGTGGCAGGTAAACCTATGGTGCAACACGTTATCGATAATGCCAATGCGCTAGGTGCTATATCGACTAACTTAGTTTATGGTCATGGCGGCGAACTATTACAACAACAATTAGCCGATAATAACGTAAACTGGGTGCTACAAGCTGAGCAACTAGGCACAGGCCACGCAGTGGCACAAGCAAACCCTCATATTAACGACGACGACACTGTACTGGTTTTATACGGTGACGTACCTTTAACTAAGCAATCTACACTTGAGCGCTTATTAGCAGCGACACCTAAAAATGGTTTAGCAGTATTAACCGTTAATTTAGCAAATCCAAATGGCTACGGGCGCATGCTACGTGTTGATGGTAAGTTAGTGGGGATTGTTGAGCAAAAAGATGCCAATGCTGAGCAGTTACTTATTAACGAAGTAAACACCGGCATTATGGCGGTTAATGGTAAGCTTTTAAAAACATGGTTAGGTAACCTATCTAACAATAATGCTCAAGGCGAATACTACCTCACAGATATAGTTGCAATGGCGCATAGTGAAGGGGTGGAAATTACATCAGCACAGCCTGATCATCCAATGGAAGTTGAAGGTGCAAATAACCGTGTACAACTTGCAGGCCTTGAGCGTGCTTATCAAGCATGGCAAGCAGAAGAGCTGATGCTAAATGGTGCAACTCTTGCCGACCCTGCACGCATAGATGTACGTGGCGACATTAAAACAGGTGAAGACGTCCTCATCGATATCAACGTTATTTTTGAAGGTACAGTAACGCTTGGTAATAACGTACAAATTGGCCCTAACTGCGTACTTAAAAACTGTAGCATCGGCGATAATGTTGTTATTAAAGCCAATACATTGATTGAAGATGCATCAGTTGCGGCTAAATGTACACTCGGTCCATACGCCCGCCTTCGCCCAGGTGCAATAATGGAAGAAGACTCTCACATTGGCAACTTTGTCGAAATGAAAAAAACCCGTTTAGGTAAAGGCTCTAAAGCAAACCACTTAAGTTACTTAGGTGATGCTGAAATTGGCGAGAAAGTGAATATTGGCGCAGGCACGATTACCTGTAACTACGATGGTGTGAATAAAGCGAAAACCATTATTGGCGATAATGCCTTTATTGGCTCTAACTCATCACTGGTTGCTCCTGTAAATATTGGTGCTACAGCAACTGTAGGTGCAGGTTCTGTTATTACCAATACCGTCGCGGATGATCAGTTAGCCGTAGCACGTGGCAAGCAACGCAATTTAGATGGTTGGAAACGCCCAGTTAAAAAATAGTAATGACCATTACTTATTAAATATTCACGGCAAGATCATTATAAATTGAACTTATAGAATATGTAGTGATCAGATCAAGGCATAATAATCACCTTGGTCAC
>NZ_JBEOOG010000041.1:0-33794 GCF_040308965.1 Pseudoalteromonas sp. MER144-MNA-CIBAN-0113 | reverse complement strand
GTACGACTGAGTGGATTCGAACCACCGACCCCTACCATGTCAAGGTAGTGCTCTAACCAACTGAGCTACAGTCGTACAATATGAAATTCTTAAACTTTAAATACAGCATTTACTCATTTTGGTACGACTGAGTGGATTCGAACCACAGACTGCTGGACCGGGTGATCAAGAGTAGGTAGTGCTTTTTCTTTCAACGTACTTTAATTAAATCTTTAAAAATTTGGTACGACTGAGTGAATTCGAACCACCGACTTCTGGACCGGGTGCTCAAGAGTAGGTAGTGCTTTTTCTTTCAACGTACTTTAATTAAATCTTTAAAAATTTGGTACGACTGAGTGGATTCGAACCACCGACCCCTACCATGTCAAGGTAGTGCTCTAACCAACTGAGCTACAGTCGTACTATAAGTCTACATACTACTTAATTCGTCCATGAAGCTTCATCCTGTCGGCGTCCTGCCTCCAACTCGTTCGGCTGCGAAGCTTCGCTTCAATCTCGCCCAACTGAGCTACAGTCGTACTGCATGTATTTAAGAATTGTTAATTGCTTAACAACGGTCGCTAATATATAGCGTGATGAGTGGTGAATCAAGCATGTTTATGGTTTTTAAGTTTATTTGCCGTTTTTTTATTCATATTGGACTGATTTCGCACGTTTTATAAAATTTTTGCCACCAGATAACATGCTCTTTTGCTGACGCTTTTAGCTGAGAGAGTAAGTTGTTAGAATTTGGGTCAAGTAGGGCGTTTACCGCTTCACTACTCACTGCTTGATTAAACCATAGCTGCATATAAAGCGGCTGCAATGTTTCTAAATACCCGCTCAGCTGTGCTTGATAAGGCTGTATTTGTTTTAAATAATATTTATTAAATATATTACTGACAATTTTAGCCTGCTGCTTGTTTTTCCCTTTAGGGCAAATATCTTCTACTACTAATGAATTTACAAACTGGGTTGCTGTATGATTTAAGCTAATTTGTTCTCGCGCAGCTTGAATAAGCTGTTGGTCAAATTTGTATCTGTTGAGCGGTTCAAGCGCTGACAAAATATCATCGCTGTTTATTGCCATACTCTTTTTCGTTTCTATTTGGTGTTTAATGGTCGTTAGCTTTTTAAGCGCCTCAACCGTGTCACTAAACCCAGCCGGTTGGGTGCTGAGTTCTTGGCCAGTTAGCTGCCAAGTGCTGCTCAGTTCAGGTTCACTATATAAAACATTATTAAAATAATGAGCGAGTTGAGTTTGTTTTTGGGTTTTTGCCGCTGCAATTTTACTGTGAACGTTGCTTTGTTTATCTAAGGTGTTTAAACAGTTTTGCGCGCTTTTAATAAAATCTATTTGGTACTTCAATTGGCTAGCAGCGGTGGCTGTTTTGCCTAATTGATTATTATGCTCGCTTATTAAAACGTTAAGTTTACATTGGCTAATACCAGCTAGTTCAGTTATGCCAATTTTAATCGCAGGTTGCAACGCTTCAACTGGCTCTACTAAAGCTAATTGTTGCAGTGGCTTTGTGTGTGGCTCAGGCGTTTGTAAGGTATTACTTAAGCGAGACAAATAGGTTTTATTTGCCTCACTGGGCTGCTCAGAGCAGCCCAAAAGCACCATACAACATGCTGCCAATAACCAATTAAGCGGCAGTTTGGTGTAGATTGGTTGTTTAAGAGAGAATAAATGGTTCACGTTTAAATCGCCTATGAACGGTCAGCATCAGTAGTATAGCTGCAACTGATAAGCCAACGATAATGCCTATCCAAAAACCATGCGGGCCCATTGCTGGCACTATTATGTCTGTTCTTGCTAATACGTAGCCTAAACTAAAGCCGATTAACCAATAAGAGATAAAAGTGATATAAGAAATAGGCGCGGTGTGCTTTAAGCCTCTCAATATACCATTTGCAGCTACTTGTAATGCATCAGGAAGTTGGTAAATACAGGCTAAAATCATAATTGATGAAGCAAGCGCAAGTACCGCAGGGCTATCGCTATATAATTGGCTAATCACATCACGCCCTATAAATGTAATAAAAGCGATAAACAACGCAACCATAGCCGCCATAATATAACTTGTCGATACCGCTACTTTTAATTGATCTAAATGATTTTGCCCAAATAAATTACCAATTCGTATGCTAATGGCAATTGAGAGGCTCAGAGGCATCATAAATAACAGTGCAGTCACACTGGCTGCAATTTGATGGCCAGACACAGCCACCGCACCCAAATGCGCAATAAACAGAGGAATACAGGCAAACAAGGTCACTTCAAAAAAAGTAGCGAGTGAAATAGGGATACCGAGTTTGGTAATAATACCAATGGTTTTAAAATTGGGTTTTTCAAAGCCTGTCAATAAGCCTTTGGCATCTATTTTTTTACTCAGCTGGCAATAAGTAACTTGCGCAATAGCCATTACAGTAAATACCAGTGCGGTGGCAATACCACAGCCAGCGCCCCCAAATGCGGGTAGACCAAATAAGCCCTTAATAAAAATATAATTGAGTGGGATATTTACCGCAAGTCCGAGTAGGCTGATATAAAACGCAGGCTTGGTCATCCCCATGCCTTCGGTCATATTTCTATACACGGTAAAAATTAAAAAACCAAATACACCCCATTTAACAAAATGAATGTAATCAAAAGCAAGTCCCGCAATCGCCGGGCTAGTATCAAGCTGTAAAATAACGGTATTGGCAAGCTGGGCAGCACAAAAACCTGCAATACTCAAAAGGAGCGTTAAATAAAGCGCTTGCTGAAAATAATGGCTAATGCCGTTGCGATCTTTAGCACCCGCAAATTGAGCAATGACTCCCGTTAGGGCTAATAGAATACCTTGTATTGCTAATAAAATTGGGTTCCATATTCCTGTAGCAATTGAGAGGGCAGCGAGATCGGTTGGACTCACTTGTCCGGCCATAATGGTATCAACCACTGACATTAATACTAAGGTCACTTGTGCTAAAAAAACGGGAAAGGCGAGGGAAAGTAAACGTTTAGCTTCCCAACTACAAAAAGTCATAAAAAACAGCTATTCAGAAAAACATGGGCGCATTGTAATCTATTGTGATTGCTCTATCTATGTAGACAATCAGCGAATCTATTAAATTGCTGCATAAGCTTACTTTTGTTGCGAATAAAAGTGCTATTAAGTGAATTATTTTAGCGATTGATACGTTAAACTAGCACTTTGTTAGAAAGAGAAGCGATTTTTATGTTTACCGGTATTATTCAAACTCAAGCAACAGTAGTCTCTAGAACCCATACGCAGGGTGTATTACGTTTAGTCGTTTCTGTTAATGAGCAATACGTAAAGCATTTAGACTTAGGTGCTAGCATCGCTATAAATGGTTGCTGCTTAACGGTAGTTAAAGTAGAGCTTAGTAATCAAGATGTGGTGGCTCAAGTGCATTTTGATGTTATTGACGAAACTTTGCAGCTTACTAACCTTGGACAACTGGAATTGGGTAGTTTAGTCAATTACGAGCGTTCGGTGTCGTTTGGTACTGAGCTGGGTGGGCACATAGTCTCTGGTCATATTCATTGTACTGCCAAAATAGTGCAAATAGTTAAACTAGAAAATAACTACAAAATACAGCTTAGCCTTCCAAAAAAATGGCAAAGATATGTGTTATACAAAGGGTTTGTATCTATTAATGGCGCCAGTTTAACGGTTGGCAATATTGATGAGCATGGCTTTTGGTTACACTTAATACCAGAAACACTCGATATTACTAATTTAGGTGCAGCTGTTGTAGGTGATGAATTTAATATAGAAGTTGATCAGCAAACATACACTATTATAAACACCGTCGAAAACTACATGCGCCAACATAGCTAAAATATTTGTTCGTCATCGCTGTCCACGTGTAACTCTAACTTATTACGTGCATAGTCTATATGCATATTTAAGTGAATTAGATTACAGCAAGCACTGCATTCTTCATAGTAGTCTTGGTCGCCCATACTGGCATCAAGGTCTAAATGAATATGGTGTCCACAATGTGGGCAGGCGATACGTTGTGATAAAAAGTCTTTCATAACACCCCCTTAAAAATTAAGTTATTTTACCTAGATAGCACATAACGGCTTAATACTAAGTAGCTTGAACTCTGACTAAATGATTTACTCATATTGAGCTATCAACAGTGATTTATTACAAATAAATTCAATGCAATTAGCCCTAAAAATAACGCTTGAATAGATTTATTTTGTAGAGTTCAAGTATAAGTATAGTGCTTATATTTTGTTTACTCATTTATTTAAGTTTAGTAGTTTTTCAACGTGTTCTTTTGCCTGATTTAGGTAATGGCCTGCATAAATATTGGCATGGTTCAAAATAGGGTAAAGCTGATAAATAAGCTTACGATGTTGGTAGTTCTGAGAGAGTGGATAATGATGATCATAGGCGCTATAAAATTCATCGGGTAATGGAGCAAAAAATTCACTCATAGCAATATCGACCTCTCGATCACCGTAATAGCAGGCAGGGTCAAATAGGGTCGGAATATTATTTACAAATCCCATGTTTCCGCGCCAAAAGTCGCCATGTAATAATGAGGGCAAAACATGATGATTATGCAGTTGCTCTTTTACTAAATTTATCAGTTGTTCGGGGTCTGCCAGCACAATGTCTTTTTCAGCTAATAGCTGTAATTGCCAACCAATACGTTCTTCTGCAAAAAATACATCCCATTTTTTATGCCATTGATTTGGTTGAGGCGTAGAGCTTAAATAATTGTCTGTATCAAAACCAAACATCGCTTGCTCGTGTTTTTGATGTAACATGGCAAGGTGTTCACCCATCGTTGACCAATGCGTGTGGGGAAGGTCATCAAGTGTAAGCCACTCTAATACAATAAACGCATATTCTATATTGGCGCCAGTTGTAATACAGTCGGGCACCATAAATATACTGTTTTGAGTGAGTTGTTTTAAGCCCTGTGCTTGTGCTTCAAAGCGATCGAGCTCATTCTTTTGCGCAATTTTAACTAAATAATTGTGCTTGCCATCACTTATATGGAAAAGCTTATCGGTTGATGTGTTTTGCAACTGACGTTTATGGGTGTGTTTAAAATCGTAATGGATAGCTTGGCTGATCTGTTGATTGATTGTTTTCCACATAACAATTGCTCACCTTTTAAACCTATAAATAAACTATGGCAAAAAGGGATTAAATAAACAAATTAATCGGTGTAAAATTAAGACTATCAATTTCTGATACAAATCACTGAAATGGAATAAAAATGAATAAAAGTTTTATCACTAACTTATTGGCAGCGTGTTGTGTTGTTATTGGTTTTGTATTTGATCAAACCATTGTACTTTCAGTGGGTTTATTTGCACTCTCTGGTGCGGTTACAAACTTACTCGCTATTCATATGCTATTTGAAAAAGTCCCGTTTTTATATGGATCGGGAGTGATTGCGCTCAAGTTTGAAAGCTTTAAAGTAGCTATAAGAAATTTAATACTTACGGAGTTCTTTTCTGAGCATAAAATAGACAAGCTTCTAAGCAAGGCGCAGCCAACGATTGATTTTGAATCGGTAATTTATAAAGTAGATTTAAACCCTGCATTCGATAATTTGTTAGTGGTGATAGAGCAATCACAATTTGGCAGCATGCTGGCAATGTTTGGCGGTACAGAGGCGGTAGAGCCAATGCGAGAAAAATTTATCGAAAAAATGCAATTATCACTGGTGCAAATAAGCGGCACCGACGATTTTAAAATGCTACTAAGCGATATGCTTACTCAAGGCAATAACGCGGAAAGTTTACATAATACAGTACTCAAATTAGTGGATGAACGCCTAGATGAACTCACCCCTAAAATGGTAAAAGAAATAATTCAAACTATGATCCGCGAACACTTAGGCTGGCTCGTTGTATGGGGTGGGGTATTTGGTGGCTTGTTTGGTTTGTTGGCAGCGCTTATTTAATAATAAATACACGTTAAGCAGGTACTAAGCTCTGCTTAACGTGTTTGATTCGCGTAAATTGAACGTATTAAAACCGATTTCCTAGTCATAATTTAGGTTATTTAGATCCCGCCATAATAACCACCATCAGTTTATTTACCTTTGCCAAATCCCTTATTGATGTGCTGGTGGTAGCCTCAATATTGAAAAAGCGTGCAGATTTGTCTAAATCATAATGCGCTACAAAATCATTCATTGATAAATCATTGCAGCGTAATTTTTTGCTAATTACATGCTTGTTGGTATGGAGCTCTTTAATCGTTCTGTGCAGTGTCAGTCGTTTGTTAGAAGCAACGGCCATGCAAACTTGTGTACCGGGTGATGAATCAGCGGCAACAAAAGTGGTTGCCATTACAGGTGCTGTTAATGTTGCTGCGCCCAATAATATAGTTGAATATAGAGTTGCTTTGAAAGAAATCATAGTATTTTCCTCTTTGTTTATGTGCAACTTAAGTATTGTTTAATGTAGCCAGAATGTTGTTAACTGAATGGGGCAAGCTGTAAGAAGATGTGTATATAAATTATGCAATTTTGTAGGTGTATGAAAAGTTGTTCATAAGTAACCTGAACTATGGATAATAAATCTATCTCAAGCAGCTATTTTCAGCGCTAACTGCGTTGAATTTACTTGCAATAGGCCCGCTATTGACGCGAAAATTCGCCTTGTTTTCACTGTAAATTTCTAGCTGGAGAAAACGAACTAAATTATTAATATAATTCAATATGTTAGTAAATCTCTTAACCAAAGTTCAGGTTAAGTAATTTATTTTTGACACACTTTGGTATTTTACTGCTGAAATATTTTTTCAGACTGTTATTATCGCGCCCTAAATTTGTGGCATTTTATATTTTTGGAGCGCAATTGTGAATAAAACGTTAGCCAGTTACTACCAGCAAGCTTATGCGTGTGAGCAACAGCATTTTAACCAATGTTTTTATTGCGGCTGTGAAGCAACAGAGCGCGATCATTGCCCGCCATTACACATGCTACAAAGTATTATTGATTTAGGGGAAGAGGCTGATTTTGTTGCTATTGCGGCTTGTTATGAATGCCATGCATTACTTCACAATGAACGCCTAATGACCATTGATGAGCGTTTTAGTAAGCTTAAAAAGAAACTATCAAATAAATACGCCAAGCCCTTACGTGTGTACAACATGTGGGAAGAAAACGAGCTTGGCGACATGAGCGATGAATTTGCGCACAGCATTCAAGCGGGCATGAAACTCGGTAAAGAAGCGGCTGAGCGACTTGCCTTTACAGGGTTTAGTTATGCCACTGAAGAAGCGCGCGTTACGGTGCGCGAAAAAACCAAAGAGTTTGATGTAGAAGGCACCGTATTTACCGATTTTAAAGAAGCGCTTAACTATTGCATTACTGTATTAAAAGTACAAAAAAGTGATTTTTATAAAATTTTAGTCGAGGATTATCAAGGCGATTTTAATAAGGCATTGAGCCAATACAGGCATCGTCATGATAAAGTCACCGCCGCAAAAGATGGTAATACATTAATTAAAGATTTTTCAAAATTACATAAGCAAAATTCAGATTTTGTAACCCGAACGGTTAAACACTTTATTAGTAAAGATCCATCGCTCACCACTGAAGGGGCACTGGATAAGCTTTATAACAATTATATAAAAAAATAATTACAGAAACTCACCTTAAATAACCGCCTTTTCACCTGTTTTTTTAGCTTTATGCGTTTGCTTTCGCTAAAGTAGTAAAAAAACAGGAGAACCTAAAAACATGCAAAAATTTGCTCCCTCATTGTTAGCTGTTGGTTTAGCAGCGGCTCTTGTTGGTTGCCAAGAAAGCGGCCCGCAAGATGCAAAAGTAACCATTAATAAAAACCCATACCCAAGTACTTATCAACCCGTTGCTACATCAAGCACCTTGATCACTAATGCAACGGTATTAACAGGCACGGGTGAGCGTTTAGATGAAGCCGATGTATTACTTGTTGATGGTAAAGTACAGCAAGTTGGTAAAGATTTAACCGCTAACGCAGACACCACTATCGATGCGCAAGGCAAATGGGTAACACCAGGTATTATTGATGTTCACTCTCATTTAGGTGCTTATCCAAATCCGTCGGTTGAGTCTCACCAAGATGGCAACGAAATGACCAGCCCAAATACAGCAGAAGTATGGGTTGAGCATTCAATTTGGCCACAAGATCCAGGCTTTAATCGCGCACGTGAAGGCGGTATTACCTCGTTACAAATTTTACCAGGTTCAGCTAATTTATTTGGTGGACGTGGCGTTACCCTTAAAAATGTACCGGCTCACACCATGCAAGGGATGAAGTTTCCTGATGCACCATACGGTTTAAAAATGGCGTGTGGTGAAAACCCTAAACGCGTTTATGGCCGTAAAGGTGAATTACCGATGACACGTATGGGTAATATGGCAGGCTATCGCACAGCTTGGATTGGTGCGCAAGAGTACAAGCGTGCTTGGGATAAATACGATGCTGATTACGCTGCGGGTAAAAACCCAGAAGCTCCACACCGCGATATTAAATACGATACCCTTCGCGGTGTTTTAGAGGGTGAGGTTCGTATTCACAATCACTGTTATAAAGCTGAAGAAATGGCGATGATGATCGACCTTTCTAAAGAGTTTAATTACCATGCGGGTACATTCCATCACGGTATTGAAGCTTATAAAATCGCAGATTTACTGGCTGAAAATGGCTCGTGTGCAGCACTTTGGCCAGACTGGTGGGGCTTTAAAATGGAAGCCTACGATATGGTACAAGAGAACGTAGCGATTGTTGATGCAGTTAAAAACTCATGTGCCGTTGTGCATTCAGACTCAGACACGACGATTCAGCGCTTAAATCAAGAAGCCGCAAAAGTAATGTACAGTGCAAACCAAAATGGTTTTGATATTTCTGAGCAGCATGCAATTAAGTGGATCACGGCTAATGCCGCTAAATCACTCGGCATTGAAGATAAAACAGGCTCACTTGAAGCAGGTAAACAAGCTGATGTGGTTATTTGGAATCAAAGCCCATTTAGCGTTTACGCAAAAGCAGAGCAAGTGTTTGTTGATGGCGCTAAAGTTTACGATAGAAACGATAGCGCATTCCAAGCACAAAGTGATTTTATGTTAGGTCAACAATAAGGAGCACCCAGAATGAAAAAATTATCACGTTCGTTTTCGCTTTCTCTGGTTGCTGCAGGGTTACTAGCATCGGGTGCGGTGAGCGCTCAATCTCTTGCTATAATTAACGCAACACTGCATACATCCTCAGATCAAGGCGTATTAGAGTCTGCCAGCATCGTAATGAATGATGGCAAAATTACTGCAATTAATCCTAGCGATGTTAAAGCAGATAAAATTATTGATGCCAAAGGTCAAATCGTGACCCCTGGTTTTATTGCCACTGTAAATCAACTTGGTTTAGTTGAAGTAGGTGCGGTTGCGGGCTCTCGCGATGCGGGAGAAGAAAAAGCAGGTATTGATTTTGATGCAAGCTTGGCATTTAACCCTCGTTCAAGCCTAATCCCTTATGCACGTAAAGGCGGTGTTACTCGTGACTTAATCACTCCATACGGTGGTGACAGCATATTTGCAGGCCTTGCCAGTGTGGTGGATTTAAGTGGCAGCTTTGAAAGCGTACTTAAAAAACAAGCGGCATTAGTGGTTCATTTGGGTGAGCGAAGCAAAGGCTCTCGTGCATTTACATTGCAAACACTGATCAATAAGTTAGATGAGCACCAAACCAAAGCAAGCAAAGAAGCTAAGAAAGACGATGCTAAGCCAAGTGCTGAAGATAAAATAATGGCTAAAGTACTAAAAAGCGATATGCCATTACTAATTAGTGTGTCGCGTGCATCGGATATTGTTGAACTTATAAAAGTGAAACAGCAGTTTGGGGTAAATATTGTTCTTAATGGTGCGCAAGATGCCGTTGTAGTTAAAGATCGAATCGCAAAAGCGGGTATTCCTGTGATCATCAGTGCAATGGATAACTTACCAGGCAGTTTTGATTCATTACATGCAAGCCTAAATAATGCCGGCATACTAGAAAAAGCAGGTGTTAAAGTACTTTTAACTGTGGGTGGCGATGCCAGTCATAATGTTTACCAGCTTCGCTATGATGCCGGTAATGCAGTGTCTTATGGTATGAGCCAGCAAGGCGCATTAAAAGCGATGACTTCAAATGTGGCTGATGTATTTGGTATTAATGCTGGTAGCTTAGAAGTGGGTAAAGCCGCTGATGTTGTAATGTGGAGTAATGACCCGTTTGAGCTGAGCAGCCACGTAAATAAAATGTTTATTAATGGGGTTGAGGTAAGTACTGAATCTCGCCAAGATAAACTGCGTGAGCGTTATACAACAGAATCAAACATGCCACGTGCATACACTAAATAAACTTGTTTAGTTGAATTTAAAGGCCGCATTAGCGGCCTTTTTTATGAACAGCTTTTACTTATACCAATCCGCAAAGTAAACCACTTAAATAAGCGAATTGGTATTAGGCACAAAAAAAGGCGCTCTTTGGAGCGCCTTTTCATTCATTTAATGGATTTATACCAGTTTAGATAAAATCTCGTTAAATGTTGTGCTTGGGCGCATTGCTTTAAAAGCTGCATCGTCATTTGGCTGGAAGTATCCGCCAATGTCCATTGCTGGGCCCTGTGCATCGTTTAGCTCGCTAACAATTTGCTCTTTGTTAGTTTCAAGGTCGCTAGCAATTTGCGTAAACTGCGCTTTAAGCTCGCTGTCATCATTTTGCTTAGCAAGTTCTTGTGCCCAGAATAAAGATAAGAAGAAATGAGAGCCACGGTTATCAATCTCTTTTACTTTACGTGAAGGCGACTTGTTTTCAGCTAAGAATGTGCCGGTAGCTTTATCAAGCGTATCTGCAAGTACTTGTGCTTTTTTGTTACCTGTTGTTGTGCTTAGGTGCTCAAGTGACGCAGCAAGTGCTAAGAATTCACCTAAAGAATCCCAACGTAAGTGGTTTTCTTTTTCGAATTGTTGAACGTGCTTAGGAGCAGAACCACCCGCACCTGTTTCAAATAGACCACCGCCATTCATTAGTGGCACAATTGAAAGCATTTTAGCACTGGTACCCAATTCTAAAATTGGGAATAAATCTGTTAGGTAATCACGTAATACGTTACCTGTTACAGAAATCGTATCTTTACCTTCTTTGATGCGTGCTAGTGAGAATAAGGTTGCATCCATTGGCGATAAAATTTGAATATCTAGGCCAGCAGTGTCGTGATCTGGCAGGTATTTATTTACTTTTTTGATTAGCTCAGCATCGTGTGCACGTTCTGCATCTAACCAGAAAATAGCCGGATTACCTGTTGCGCGAGCGCGGTTTACTGCAAGTTTAACCCAATCTTGAATAGGTGCATCTTTAACCTGACACATGCGCCAGATATCGCCTTTCTCAACACTGTGCTCAAGTAATGTATTACCGTTTGTGTCTACAACACGGATAGTACCGTCAGCTTTTGCTTCAAATGTTTTATCGTGTGAGCCGTACTCTTCTGCTTTTTGAGCCATAAGGCCAACGTTTGGTACGCTACCCATAGTCGTAGGATCAAATGCACCGTGCTCTTTACAAAAATCAATCGTTGCTTGGTAAACGCCAGAGTAACAACGATCTGGAATTACAAAGCTTGTGTCTTGTAATTTATCGTCTTTATTCCACATTTGACCGCTTGAACGAATTGCAGCAGGCATAGAGGCATCGATGATCACATCACTTGGTACGTGTAAGTTTGTAATGCCACGATGAGAATCAACCATTGCGATAGCAGGGCGGTTAGCATAAACAGCTTGAATGTCAGCTTCAATTTCTTCGCGCTTAGCGTCATCTAAAGTTTGAATTTTAGAGTAAACATCGCCTAAACCGTTGTTTACATCAACACCTAGCTCTTCAAAAAGTGCACCGTGTTTTGCAAAAACGTCTTTGTAAAATACTTTTACAGCGTGACCAAAGATGATTGGATCAGATACTTTCATCATGGTTGCTTTCATGTGAAGCGAAAATAACACGCCTTTTTCTTTAGCTGCATTAATTTCAGCTTCAAGGAATGCTTGTAATTTTGCAGCACTAATACGTGATGCATCAATTACTTCACCAGCAAGTAGCGGTGTGCTTTGCTTAAGTACAGTGATATCGCCATTAGCCGCTACGTGTTCAATACGAACATCCGTTGCTTCATCAACAGTTAGTGACTGCTCTGAACCAAAGAAGTCACCTTCTTCCATGCTTGCAACATAAGACTGTGAATCTTTGCTCCATGCACCCATAGAATGTGGGTTATTACGTGCATATTCTTTTACTGAACTTGGTGCGCGACGATCAGAGTTACCTTCACGAAGTACAGGGTTTACTGCACTGCCTTTAATTTTGTCATAGGCGGCTTGAATCGCTTTTTCTTCATCGTTTTTAGGTTCTACAGGGTATTCTGGAAGTGCATAACCTTTTTCTTGAAGCTCTTTAATTACAGCGCGAAGTTGTGGAACTGAGGCACTGATGTTCGGTAATTTAATGATATTAGCTTCTGGTGTTTTCGCCATTTCGCCAAGTTCTGCAAGTGCATCACCAATGCGTTGTTCTTCTGTTAGGTAATCCGGGAAGCTCGCAATAACACGACCAGCGAGTGAGATGTCGCGTGTTTCAACTTCAACACCTGCCGCATTTGTGTACGCTTGGATAATAGGTAACAACGAATACGTTGCTAATGCCGGAGCTTCGTCCGTTTTTGTATAGATAATTTTTGATGTCATCATCATTCCTAGATAGTAGGCCGCATTGGCCAAATTCAACAATGCAAAGAAATCATCGCCTAATACCTTATAAATAAAGTATTAATGTATGCAATGAGTAGTCTGTTAGGTGTTGGTACTCGTATAACCTAAACAAGGTAAGAATAATCACACCTGACGGACTAGTGTCTTTTATAACTAAAATTTATGTAAATCTAAACTAGCCATTAGGCTAAAGTAATTACGTTTTACAGGATAAAGAGTGTAACAAGCTTGGCTAAAAAGGGCTAGGATTACGCGCTAAACGCCAGCAGTTAAACATCTAATAGTGAAATTATTGGGGTAGATAAAATAAAATCAAGGAGTGGGGTTGAATTAACGAACAATGAAGCAATTAATATGGAAGTGGTTAGGGGGGTTAGGGAATTAAGCGAGGATCTAAATAGGTCGCTCGCTTTAGTCTCATATTTACAATCACTCTAAAATATCGCCGTTAGGGGCTATATTAGTAGCGTGTAGACCTTTAGGGCCTTGTTGTAATTCGAAGGTAACATCTTGACCAGCTTTAAGTGTCTTGTATCCGTCCATTACAATAGTGGAGTAATGAGCAAAAATGTCGTTCTCGCAACCGTCTTCTACGATGAAACCAAAACCTTTGGCGTTGTTGAACCATTTGACTTTACCACAAGCCATACTTCTACATCCTTCTATAAGTTGACTAATTTAGTTATCCTAAACTGTATTGTTTGCTAGACTGACTAAGGTTTAATCAATCACCATTTGACTGTAGTTTATTTAAGCAACCAGTCAAGTGTTTTGGGTTATTTTTTAACATTTTATTTATTTTTTTATTCAAGTTTGCTTGAGTTACAAAGACAAGACTATATTTAATTATGAGTGGTATGAAAGATTCTGGTGTTATCGACACCGTTCGCGATAGTGAAAAGCAAAAGTTGCAGCCACCGCGAAAATATAAAGTTGTGTTAAACAACGATGATTACACGCCGATGGATTTTGTAATTGAGATCTTGATGACGTTTTTTAATATGGATAGCGATAGAGCAACTGATGTGATGCTGCAAATACATCAGCAAGGTAAGGGCATTTGTGGTGTTTACAGCGCCGATGTAGCACATACCAAGGCTGAGCAAGTTAACCGCTACTCAAGGGATAACGAGCATCCACTGCTATGTAGTTGTGAGCAGGAATAAATACCACAAAGGTGAACTTTCATCTTTGAAGTGCGGTATAAAATTATTATCTCTGTAAGGGGTTGCCAATGCTAAATAAAGACTTAGAACTAACTTTGAACACCGCGTTTCGTGAAGCGCGTACACGTCGTCATGAGTTTATGACCGTAGAGCATCTTTTATTAGCTCTACTCGATAATCCATCAGCTGGAGAAGCGCTTAATGCGTGCGGTGTTGACGTTTCTGGATTAAAAACAGAGTTACTTGAATTTATTGATGAAACCACACCGGTTATTCCTGATTTAGAAGAAGAGCGCGAAACTCAACCAACACTTGGTTTTCAGCGGGTATTACAGCGCGCGGTATTTCATGTGCAATCTTCTGGCAAAAATGAAGTCACAGGCGTTAATGTGCTGGTCGCTATTTTTTCTGAGCAAGAAAGCCAAGCCGTGTACTTACTTAAAAAGAATGATATTTCTCGACTTGATATTGTTAACTTTATTTCTCATGGTATCGCCAAAGGTGACGACGAATTAGGCGATGATACCGACGATATTCATGAAGAGGTGCAAGAAGTAGCAAGCGAAGAAGCGAGTAAGCTCGACAGCTTTACAACTAACCTTAATATACACGCTAAAGAGGGTAATATTGACCCGCTTGTTGGCCGTGATAGTGAAGTAGAGCGCACAGTGCAAGTGCTGTGTCGTCGTAAAAAGAATAACCCATTACTGGTTGGTGAAGCCGGCGTAGGTAAAACTGCTATTGCCGAGGGCTTAGCCTATCGTATTGTTAACGAACAAGTGCCTGAAGTCATTGCTGATGCGGTTGTGTACTCCTTAGATATGGGCGCGTTACTTGCCGGTACCAAATACCGAGGCGATTTTGAAAAACGCTTTAAAAGTTTATTAAAAGAGTTACAAGCAAAACCAGGTTCAATTTTATTTATTGATGAAATTCACACCATTATTGGTGCAGGTGCTGCCTCAGGTGGGGTAATGGATGCCTCAAACTTAATTAAGCCGTTACTCTCAAGTGGGCAATTACGTTGTATGGGTTCTACTACTTACGGTGAGTACAAGAATATTTTTGAAAAAGATCGCGCCCTAGTTCGTCGCTTTCAAAAAATTGATGTGCTTGAACCTAGCGTTGAAGACACCACTAAAATTCTTAACGGCTTAAAAGATCGTTACGAAGCACACCACGGTATTCGTTATACGCAAAAAGCGTTAAAAGCAGCCGCCGAGCTAAGTGCCAAGTACATTAATGAGCGTCACTTACCTGATAAAGCGATTGACGTTATTGATGAAGCAGGCGCAAGCCAACGGCTACTGCCTACGTCTAAGCGTAAAAAAACCATTGGTGTATCTGATATTGAGATGATTGTGTCTAAAATGGCGCGTATTCCGCCTCAAAATGTGTCGTCGTCTGATAAAGAAACGCTGAAAAACTTAGACCGTAACTTAAAAATGTTAGTGTTTGGGCAAGATCAGTCTATTGATGCATTAACTTCTGCCATTCGTTTGTCGCGTTCAGGTTTAGCGAATGAGAACAAACCGGTTGGTTCGTTCTTATTTGCAGGCCCAACGGGGGTCGGTAAAACTGAGGTTACCAAGCAATTAGCTAAATGTATGGGTGTTGAGTTTATTCGTTTTGATATGTCTGAATATGTTGAGCGCCATGCGGTGAGTCGTTTAATTGGTGCGCCTCCGGGTTATGTTGGTTTTGAACAAGGCGGCTTACTAACAGAAGCGGTCATTAAAAATCCACACGCTGTTGTACTTTTGGATGAGATTGAAAAAGCCCATCCAGATATCTACAACATTTTATTGCAAGTTATGGATCACGGTACGCTAACTGATAATAATGGCCGTAAAGCCGACTTTAGAAACGTCGTCGTGGTGATGACCACTAATGCCGGCGTGCAAGAAACCACACGTAAGTCGATTGGCTTTAGTGAGCAAGACCATACGCACGATGCAATGGGTGAAATTAATAAAGTATTTTCACCAGAATTTAGAAACCGCTTAGATAACATTATTTGGTTTAATCACCTCGATAAAGAAGTTATTTTACAAGTGGTTGATAAGTTCGTTGTAGAGCTTCAAGCGCAACTAGACAAGAAATCAGTTAATCTTGAGCTGACGTCTAAAGCACGTGAATGGTTGGCTGACAAAGGCTATGACAAAGCAATGGGCGCGCGCCCTATGGCGCGTGTTATCCAAGAAGATCTTAAAAAGCAATTGGCTAACGAAATACTGTTTGGTGAGCTAATTTCTGGCGGTACGGTAAAAGTATCGGTTAAAGATAAAAAACTGCGTTTTGATTACGAGAGTGACTTAACGCCAGCCTAACCTAAAAAAGTTAGCAATTTAAAAAGCCTGCTTTATGCAGGCTTTTTTATTTGCCAAAGGAATAGGCAACAAAAAACCCAGCAAAGGCTGGGTTTTTTGTTTATTAAATGTAATTACTGGCTACTAGGGTCTGTTGACCTTTCAAGGTTAAATTTGCAGCAGTCTGTTTGGTATTTAGGCAAGGCAGAGCCTATGTTGTGTGGTTATTCCCCATAAATAGGCGATAACGCAGCATCAATGCCAAACAGGCGCTGCCCGAAGGGTTCTGCCTAGGGGCGATTTACTCTTTGTTGCTCGGTTTTTACTTAGCCCACTAGGTTACAAACCTCGCGCCGCGATTAAACCGCCCTTAGTTTGAACAAATTTTAATCCGCAAAGGTCAACAGACCCTAGCATTAATTACATTTAATAAACGCTTAAAGCTAGTTTTCACTAGCCAAAAACTAAATCTCGTTTACGCACTTACTTAGCGAGCACGGAATACGATACGACCTTTCGATAAATCGTAAGGAGTCATTTCTACCGTTACTTTATCGCCGGTTAAAATACGGATATAGTTTTTGCGCATTTTACCTGAAATATGAGCCACAACTACGTGACCATTTTCTAGCTCAACTCGGAACATTGTATTTGGTAAAGTATCAAGGACTGTCCCTTGCATTTCGATTACGTCTTCTTTCGCCATGTTTAGCGTAACACCTCTTTAATAGTTAAACGCTGCAGATTTTGCCCAAAATACGCCAATAAGTAAAGGCGCAGGGGCTATTTTTGTAAATTAAATAGCCAGCCACTGGTCATTGCACTGTTTTTGAGCAGGTAAAAACTGGGTTTTATAGTTCATTTTGTCGCATTCATCTATTTGATAGCCTAAATAAACAAATTGTTTTTGTTGCAGTTTAGCAAATTTAAGTTGCTGTAATATCATCACAGTGCCTAAACTAAAGTGCTCATAGTCAGGGTCAAAAAATGTATAAATTGCCGAAATAGCATTGTCCATACAATCAGTTACAGCAACAGCCACTAAGTTTTCTTGATCCCAAAGCTCAATAAAAGTAATGGTTAACCAACTACAAAACAAAAAGCTTTGAAATTGTGATTTATCAGGTGGATACATACTACCGTCTTGGTGGCGCAAGCTAATGTATTTACTGTAAAGTGGATAGTATTGTTCGCGTTCAACTTGAGAATATTTTACCTCAAAGCGGTTTTTTGCTTTGTTAAGTTTACGTTTTTGCGATTTTGTCGGCATAAACTCATCAGCTAAAACGCGCACAGAACTACACGCGCTGCAAATAGGGCAGTGCGGACGGTAAATTTGGTTACCACTGCGACGAAAGCCCAATCCTAATAATGACTCAAACTTATTGCTGCTGTAACAACTTGGATCGAGTATGACCAACAGTTGCTCTTGGCGGTTAGGCAAATAACTGCATTCAAATGGTTGGCTTAGGCCAATACGAGCGGGAAGTTGTTCATTCATAAATCGCTAATAGCTCCTGTGGTTGCCACATGCTGTCAGGTGGGGTGTAACACTGTGCTTTATTAAGTTTAGTTAAAAATTCTTCACGTGGAATAACGCTAGCACCTAACGACATTAAATAAGGATTTTCTAATTGGCAATCAATAAAATGCGCATTATGGCGTTTAAGCCAATTAACCAGCGCCCACATAGCCAGTTTGGAGCAATTTGTTTGATGATGAAACATTGATTCACCACAAAAAACACCGGTTTGCATGATGCCATATAAGCCACCTGCAAGCTCTCCCTCGCGCCATACCTCTAAACTATGGGCCAAGCCATTGTGATGGGCATTAATGTACGCCTGTTGCATTTGCGGGGTGATCCAAGTGCCATCAGTATCAAGACGTTGATCGCGACATGCTTCTATCACTTCTTCAAAGGCATGATTAATGGTTACGGTGACCGGGTGCTTTTTTAAATGTTTTCGTAAGCTTTTACTAACATGAAAGTCATTAAGCTCAACAATACCGCGTTCACTAGGTGACCACCACATAATTGGCTCGTGTTCACTAAACCACGGAAAAATACCAGATAAATAGGCATTTTTTAATCGCGTTACCGACAAGCATCCACCAATGGCAAGTAAACCATCGGGATCATCTAATGCATGGTTGGGATCAGGAAAAGCAAAGTGGCTTTGAGCGAGTTGATAGAGTTGTTTAGTCATAACACCGATTGAATAACTGCATGGTCAAGATAAAGTGTAACCTGTTGCTTTAAAATCACAAACCACAAATTATTGTGTCACTGCATAGGACTTACTTTCTAAGCGCTATTTTTGTTAGGCAAAAAAAAGCGCGTTTAAAACGCGCTTTTAATTATTAGCTTAAAAAGTGTTAACTAATCGGATTAGCTAACCACTTTTACAGGTACTGCTTGTCCAGCGTTAAACTTAGTTGTCATTGCTTCTTCAACAGGCGTAAACGAGGTAAGGTCAATACCTTCAACCGCAGACTTATACTCTTCGATAGTCGGGAAACGACCAAGTACAGTAGAAAGTACTACAACCGGCGTAGAACCTAGTAGTGACTCACCTTTTTTCTCAGATGTATCGGCTACTACACGGCCTTGGAACAGACGAGTTGATGTTGCGATAACAGTGTCACCAGGTTCAGCTTTTTCTTGGTTACCCATACATAAGTTACAACCAGGGCGTTCTAGGTATAGGATATTTTCATACTTAGTACGTGCCGCTGTTTTTGGTTTTTCATCGTCAAATTCAAAACCTGCGTATTTAGCAAGAATATCCCAGTCGCCTTCCGCTTTAAGCTCATCAACAATGTTGTATGTTGGTGGCGCAACAACTAATGGTGCTTTGAATGAGATAGAACCGTTTTTCTTTTCTAGGTTACGCAGCATGTGAGCAATAATTTTCATATCGCCTTTGTGAACCATACACGAACCAACGAAACCTAAATCAACAGGTTTGTCGTTGTAAAAAGAAACAGGGCGGATCACATCGTGAGTATAACGCTTAGAGACGTCATCGTTGTTCACGTCTGGATCGGCAATCATTGGCTCAACGATTTGGTCCAAATCAACCACAACTTCTGCGTGGTATTTAGCGTTGTCGTCTGGAGAAAGTGCTGGCTCTTCACCAGATTGAATACCTGCAATACGTTTGTCAGCTAAGTCGATTAGACCTTGTAGCGTTTGCGCTTCGTTATCCATACCTTTGTTGATCATGATTTGGATACGTGATTTAGCAAGTTCAATTGACTTAATTAGCGTTTCATCATTTGAAATACAGATTGACGCTTTCGCTTTCATTTCTGCAGTCCAGTCAGTGAAAGTAAACGCTTGGTCAGCCATTAGGGTACCAATATGCACTTCAATGATACGACCTTGGAATACGTTTTCGCCGCCAAACTGCTTAAGCATTTGCGCTTGCGTTGCATGTACAACGTCGCGGAAATCCATGTGCTTAGCCATTTTGCCTTTAAACGTCACTTTAACTGAATCAGGGATTGGCATCGCTGATTCACCGGTTGCAAGTGCAACAGCAACAGTACCTGAATCGGCACCAAAGGCAACGCCTTTAGACATACGAGTATGCGAGTCACCACCGATGATGATAGCGCGATCATCAATGGTAATGTCGTTCAATACTTTGTGAATAACGTCAGTCATTGCATGGTAAACGCCTTTCGGGTCACGTGCAGTGATCAAACCAAACTTATTCATAAACGCCATTAGTTTAGGAATGTTAGCTTGTGCTTTGCTATCCCATACTGATGCAGTGTGACAACCAGACTGATAAGCACCATCAACAAGAGGTGAAATCGTTGAAGCAGCCATCGCTTCTAATTCTTGTGCTGTCATTGGACCGGTTGTATCTTGCGAACCAACGATGTTCACTTTAACACGAACATTTGAGCCTGCATGAAGTGGTGTATCAGATAGAACACCTACCGCATTACGGTTAAAGATTTTTTCAACCGCTGTTAAGCCTTGGCCTTCATGTGAAATTTCTTTTGAAGGTGCATACACAAGAGGAGTTTCAATGCCGAGCGTTTCAGCAGCAAACGTTTGTAGTTTCTTACCAAATACTACAGCGTAAGAACCACCAGCTTTCATGAATTCAACTTTTTGCGGTGTGAATGCTGATGATACATCAACCAGTTCCTTATCACCGTTATAAAGCTTTTTCTCTTTTGTATTGATTGTTAATACAGTACCTGTGGCAACTGAATAAGCTTCTTCAAGCACTGCATCGCCATTTTCATCAGTTACAGTATTGCCGTCTGCATCTACTTTCTTAACCCAGTTTTTAAGATCAAGACCAATACCGCCGGTTACATCAACCGTCGTTAAGAAGATTGGTGCGATACCATTAGTACCTGCAACAACAGGTGCAATGTTGATGAAAGGAACGTATGGACTTGCTTGTTTACCCGCCCAAAGTGCAACGTTATTTACACCAGACATACGAGATGAACCAACGCCCATTGTGCCTTTTTCAGCAATAAGCATTACTTTAGCATTAGGGTGTTTCTTTTGAAGCTCAACGATTTCTTGTTGTGCTTCTTCAGTGATCATACACTTACCGTGTAATTCACGGTCAGCACGTGAGTGTGCTTGGTTACCTGGAGACAGTAAATCAGTTGAGATGTCGCCTTCACCAGCAATGTAAGTTACAACTTCGATTTTTTCTTCGATGTCAGGTAGTTTTGTAAAGAATTCAGCTTTTGAGAAACTCTCTAGTAATTCTTTAGCAATTGCATTGCCTGCTTCGTAGGCCGCTTTAATACGCTCCATATCAGCATCGTATAAGAATACCTGAGTTTTAAGTACTTCTGCCGCTTGTGCTGCGATTGCTGCGTCATCACCAAATGCTAAATCAATTAGCATTTCAATTGACGGGCCGCCTTTCATGTGTGAAAGCAGTTCGAATGCAAATTCTGGAGTGATCTCTGCAACGTGCTCTTCACCTAAAATGATTTCTTTTAGAAACTGTGCTTTAACGCCCGCAGCACTAGTTGTTCCAGGTAAAGTATTATAAATAAAGAAATGCAGTGAATCTTTACGGTGCTCGTTATTAGTATCTTTAATTTGATTAATTATTTCTGATACTAGTTCAGCGCTATCGATTGGTTGTGGGCTTAATCCAAGCTCCGTTTTACGGGTTTGGATTTCTTCCATATATTTTGTATACAAACTCATAGAAAACTCTCGGTAATTTACTTGATATGAAGTTAAGCATTTTAACTGATTTTACAGTCTCTAGTAATGCCTAAATGAATAAAGCTTTTATTCCTGACGATAATTATAGCTAGTTTTACTTATATAATTTGACGGTATTCGTTGCTCACCCTTAGATCCTATCGTACCTAAGCCATTAATTGTATAAATACGATTGATTTTCAGTATAAATTTTGTGAATGTTTATACGGCTGCAATGAGTACTTTTCGGTGTTGGATGAGCTTTTATAATTTTTGGCCACAAAAAAAGGGCTGAAAATTCAGCCCTTACTATATGTTATGAAAACTTATAGGTTATCTAAAAAGCGTTCTGCATCAAGTGCAGCCATACAGCCAGTACCCGCAGAAGTGATTGCTTGACGGTAGATATGATCAGACACATCACCGGCAGCAAATACGCCTGGCACACTAGTTTGTGTTGCATTACCGTTAAGACCAGACTCAACTACTAAGTAGCCGTCTTTCATTTCTAGCTGACCTTCAAACATATCGGTGTTTGGCTTATGGCCAATGGCAATAAACACACCCGCTAAATCAAGTTCTTCAGTAGCATCTGATGCCACATCTTTAATGCGAACGCCGGTAACACCCATTTGGTCACCAAGCACTTCATCAAGTGTACGGTTGTAGTGCATGACAACGTTACCGTTCGCTGCTTTTTCAGCAAGGCGGTCAGCAAGAATCTTTTCACTACGGAAACTATCACGACGGTGAATAACATGAACTTCATCAGCAATGTTAGATAGGTATAACGCTTCTTCAACCGCTGTATTACCACCACCAACAACCGCTACTTTTTGACCTTTATAGAAAAAGCCGTCACAGGTTGCACAAGCAGAAACGCCACGACCTTGGAAATTAGTCTCAGACTCTAAGCCTAAATATTTAGCAGAGGCACCGGTTGCAATGATTAAAGCATCACAGGTGTAAGTACCTTGGTCACCGGTTAGTGTGAAAGGGCGCTTAGATACGTCAACTTTGTTGATGTGGTCGAACACAATTTCAGTTTCAAAGCGTTCTGCATGCTCTTTCATACGATCCATTAATGCAGGACCAGTTAAACCGTGTGCATCGCCAGGCCAGTTTTCAACTTCAGTAGTGGTTGTTAGCTGGCCACCTTGTTGAATACCTGTAATTAAAACAGGGTTTAAATTAGCACGTGCAGCGTAAACTGCAGCTGTATAGCCTGCAGGGCCCGAACCTAAAATAAGTAACTTACAATGTTTTGCTTCAGTCATGATCTTTTCCTAAACGTTTAATACGGTTTTAATGCGCCCGATTCTAAGAAAAACAAGCAGGAAGTAAATAAAAGATGAGATTATTTTTTTTCGCAAATTCCGAAGCTGTTCATTAATGTGTACTAGTAAATGACTTATAGGCAGTGCTCGACTAATAAATAGACTGTTAGCCAATAAAACGACGTTAATTCATGACCAGCCTGATTTTTTTTGTTATCTTTTAACTAATTTTGATTTGTCACTGCTTAATTATGTGACCTAAGTGAATAGGCAACTATGTTATTTTGGCAAGAGAAACCCGCATTTGGGTTGACTTCAAAAGACGTTAACGTCTTAACCAATGCGCAAGAATACCGTACGCAATTGTTAGATTTAATTGCCAACGCAAAAAAACGAATTTATATCACCACACTCTACTTACAAGATGATGAAGCGGGTCGTGAAATATTAGCTGCGCTGCACAGTGCTTCGTTAGCTAATCCTGCGCTTGAGATAAAAGTATTGGTGGATTTTCATCGTGCGCAACGCGGTTTAATTGGAGCTGAAAAGTCAGAGGGCAATGCAAGCTTATATTGCGACGATTTAGAAAAATTTAATTCAAACGTTCAAGTGTATGGTGTCCCCGTAAAGGCAAAAGAACTGTTTGGGGTGTTACATTTAAAAGGCTTTGTTATTGACGACACACTGCTCTACAGCGGTGCCAGTTTAAATAATGTGTATTTGCAATATAGCGACCGATACCGGCTCGATCGCTACTTTTTAGTATCGCAAAGCGAATTATGTGACTCAGTAGTCGATTTTATCGAATCAACTTTATTAAGTTCTGAAGCGGTACCAAGAATTGATCAACGACCGCTTAAACGTATGGCTGACTTTAAGCTTGAACAAAAGCAACTTATGCGTGAGCTTAAATCGGCAAGCTATAAAAGTGCGCAGAACTTGAATACTCATGCAATGGGCATTCGTTTATTTTTAGGTTTAGGCCGTCGTAATAATGAGCTTAATCGCTTAATTAAAGCGTTATTTGATACCACCGAGCAAGAGCTGGTGTTATACACGCCGTATTTTAATTTTCCGGCGCCATTAATGCGCTCTTTACGCAGGCTATTAAAGCAAGGTAAACAAGTCACTATTGTGGTGGGCGATAAAACTGCAAACGATTTTTACCTGCCACCTAGCGAGCCATTTAGTAAAATTGGTGCGTTACCGTATTTATACGAAACTATTTTACATAAGTTTGTAAAATCGCAAAAACGCCACATAGATAATGGCAACTTAAACGTATACCTTTGGAAACACGAGAGTAACTCGTTTCATCTAAAAGGGATTTGCTGTGACCGTAAAGTGCATTTACTTAGTGGGCATAACCTAAATCCGCGCGCGTGGGGGCTGGATATCGAAAATGGCATCCTGATAGAAGATCCTGAACAATCTATCATGCGCGATATTGATAATGAACGCCAAGAGATTTTAAAGCATTGTCGCCGTTTAACCGGTCCAGATGATTTAGAAACCATGGACGATTACCCGCAGCCGGTGAAAAAACTGCTTGGTCAAGCTAAGCGCGTAAAAGTCGACTTTATTATTAAACGATTTATATAACATTAGGGTCTGTTGACCACAGACCCTAAAATTTAGATACAAAAAAAGCAGCTAATTAGCTGCTTTTTTAATGCTTATACCTAAATTATGGCTTAGGTATAAGCGGTAACAATAACAGTTACGCGTTTTCTACTGCAGTGCGTGGGTCAACATATTCCATGTTGAACGCTTCAGCTACTTCTTTGTAAGTTACTTGGCCTTTAATTACGTTTAAGCCTTTTAAAAAGTGAGCGTCATCTAGTAGTGCCTTTTTGTAACCTTTGTTTGCAAGGTTAATAATGAACGGCAATGTTGCATTGTTAAGTGCAAACGTAGATGTACGTGGAACAGCACCTGGCATGTTAGCAACACAGTAGTGAACAACTTCATCAACGATGAAAGTAGGATCAGCGTGCGTAGTTGCTTTAGAGGTTGCAATACAACCACCTTGGTCAATCGCAACATCAACAATAGCAGCACCTGGCTTCATTGCTTTAATGTGTTCAGCAGTCACTAGTTTAGGTGCAGCAGCACCTGGGATAAGCACGCCACCAATTACTAGGTCAGCTTCTAATACGTGCTTTTCAAGCGCGTCAGCTGTTGAGTAAATAGCTTTAACTTTGTTACCAAACTGTGCGTCTAGTGCACGTAGTACGTCGATGTTACGGTCAAGTACAACAACCTCAGCACCTAGGCCAACTGCCATTTGTGCAGCGCTACGACCAACCATGCCGCCGCCAATAACAACAACTTTAGCTGGCTCAACACCTGGTACACCACCTAATAACATACCACGACCGTGGTTAGCTTTTTCTAGCGCTTGTGCACCTGCTTGAATAGACATACGGCCAGCAACTTCACTCATTGGCGCTAAAAGTGGTAAACCACCGCGTGAATCAGTCACAGTTTCATAAGCAATACAGATTGCTTTACTTTTAACAAGGTCTTCAGTTTGTGGAAGATCCGGTGCAAGGTGAAGGTAAGTGAAAAGAATTTGGTCTTCACGTAACATTGCACGTTCAACAGCTTGTGGCTCTTTTACCTTGATGATCATTTCTGCTTTTGCAAAAACATCAGCAGCTGTTTCTAAAATTTCAGCGCCTGCTTGAACATAATCATCATTTGTAAAACCAATGCCCATACCAGCGTTAGTTTCAACAATCACTTGGTGGCCGTGATTTACAAGTTCGCGAACACTCGCAGGAACCATACCTACACGGTACTCATGGTTTTTAATTTCTTTAGGTACACCAATAATCATAATTTTGCCTTGTTAGAACGGGATAAAAATTTTTCACTATTATATTCACGCTAGGGTAGTGTGTCCCACCTTTTTTTAAGCCCCTTGTAGTGTTAGTATCTGTAAAATTAATTTTATTAGAATAAAAAACTAAAAAGCTATGCATAACTTATTAGACCGTATTGATCGCAAAATTTTAGTCGAATTACAACTTGATGGCCGCCTGTCAAATGTTGAACTGGCCCGACGAGTTGGCCTAAGCGCCACGCCCTGTCTAGAGCGAGTGAAAAAGCTTGAACGAGAAGGGTATATTTTAGGCTACAAAGCGGTGGTTGATCCCGCCAAGCTTGGTCAAGGGCTTTCTGTGTATGTGGAAGTAACCATTACCAAAACATCGCCCGACGTATTTGAAGAGTTCAGTGCCGCTGTTAGAAAGCACGAAGAAATTATAGAATGTCATTTGGTTTCGGGTAATTTCGACTTTTTATTAAAAACCCGGGTTAACGATATGTCAGAATACCGAGGCGTGCTCGGTGATATATTATTAAAGCTGCCTAATGTGAGTGAAAGCCGCACCTATGTAGTCATGGAAGAAGTAAAAGGTGAAGAGGGTGTCGTTATTCGTCCTTTTGTTGCTTAATGACAGAGTAACAGCCGTTAATATACTTTTATTGTTGCAGCCAACTTTGCTTTTTTTAATTAGTGTACGACTAAATAATAAAAACTTGTTCATAATCAGGCCATCATGGTTAAGATAAAGTGCATCAAAATACATTTCCTGCTAAGGTATTCTATTGCCAAGTGAGTGTAAAAAATAATAATGAGGGATAGGTAATTATGCGCCTAAACGGTGTACAAAGACTATTAGAAACGGGGCTCATCGTCAGCACCTTTGCAGCGGTATTTATTTTATGTGCTTTAATTAGTTTTCATCCTGCCGATCCTGCTTGGTCGCAAACGGGTGAATTTACCAACGTACAAAATATTACGGGTACAGCGGGCGCGTGGGTGGCCGACATACTATTACTTACCTTTGGCTGGCTTGCCTATTTTGTGCCAGCGGCTATTCAGCTGCTAGGTTACTTGGTGTTTAAGCAGCCACACCGTATTTTACAACTCGATTACACCACACTTGGATTACGCATTATTGGTTTTGCGCTGTTTATTACCTCAGCAACCGCTATTAGCAGTATTAATTTTGATGATATTTATAACTTTTCATCCGGTGGGGTAGTGGGTGATGTGATTGCATCAGCCATGATGCCAGCGTTTAATTTTACCGGTACCTCTATTTTACTACTGTGTTTCTTTTTTGCAGGCTTAACACTGTTAACGGGTGTGTCGTGGGTACAATTTGTTGATTACTTGGGTGATTTAATTGTTAGGTTATACCGCTTTTTGGTGACCTATGCCCGGGGCTGGATGCAACGCGAACGCATTGCAGGTAAAGTACAAGACGAGCAACCCGATGCTTATTTTGAAAACGATACACGCCAACAAGAACCTGAGCTTGCTAATAAAGTAGCAGACAAACCAAAAGCAATTGATAAACCAGCAACTAAGGTTAATGCCCCTCAAGACGACGAATTTATGCCGTTTGACGAGCTTGACCAAATACTCGATCAAGAAATTAGTTTCAGCGCCATAGACGATGAACCTATGGACACAGAGGCAGCACTTAACGCGCTGGATCAAAGCCCTGTGGTTGAACCTGAAAAACCAGCCACAACCGTGGTTTCACCAGCAAGGCCAATTAACAAGCCAAAATCAGGGTTTCAACCGCCGCTAACTGCCAAAGAGAAGTTTGAACAATTATTAGAGCAAGAGCCACCTCCGGGGCCATTGCCATCATTGGATTTACTAGACAGACCCGACAAAGCAAAAAACCCAATTTCGCAAGAAGAGCTTGATAGCGTATCGCGCCTTGTAGAAACAAAACTACTTGATTTTAACGTACAAGCAACCGTGGTTGGGGTTTACCCGGGGCCTGTTGTTACTCGTTTTGAGCTTGATTTAGCACCGGGTATTAAGGTGTCTAAAATTACTGGGCTTTCAAAAGATTTAGCGCGTTCACTTTCGGCAATTAGTGTGCGCGTGGTTGAAGTTATTCCGGGTAAAACCTATATCGGTATTGAGTTGCCTAATAAATACCGTGAAATTGTACGTTTATCAGAAGTCATAAACGCGCCTAAGTTTGAGCAAAACCCATCGCCACTGACCATGGTGCTAGGTAAAGATATTGCAGGGCAACCTGTGTGTGCCGACCTAGGTAAAATGCCACACTTACTGGTAGCTGGTACAACCGGTTCAGGTAAGTCAGTGGGCGTTAATGTAATGATATTAAGCTTACTGTATAAATCGGGCCCTGAAGATGTACGTATGATCATGATTGACCCGAAAATGCTTGAGCTTTCAGTTTACGAAGGCATTCCGCATTTATTGTGTGAAGTTGTAACCGACATGAAAGAAGCGGCTAACGCACTGCGTTGGTGTGTAGGTGAAATGGAACGCCGCTATAAGCTGATGTCGGCTTTAGGTGTACGTAACTTAAAAGGTTACAACCAAAAAGTAATGGAAGCCAAAGAAGCGGGCTACCCAATTATGGATCCATTATTTAAAGACACCGACGGCATGAAAGATGGCCCAGATGAGCTGGATAAATTACCTAGCATAGTGGTGGTTATTGACGAGTTTGCCGACATGATGATGATTGTAGGTAAAAAAGTTGAAGAGTTAATTGCCCGTATAGCGCAAAAAGCGCGTGCTGCGGGTATCCATTTAATTTTGGCAACGCAGCGTCCGTCGGTTGATGTAATAACCGGTTTAATTAAAGCGAATATACCTACACGGATGGCGTTTCAGGTATCAAGTAAAATAGACTCGCGTACCATACTTGATCAACAAGGCGCTGAAAACTTATTAGGCATGGGTGATATGCTTTATTTACCGCCAGGTACCAGTGTGCCAGAGCGTGTGCATGGCGCGTTTGTAGACGACCATGAAGTACATGCCGTGGTAAACGATTGGAAAGCCCGTGCTAAACCAAATTACATAGACGAGATTTTAAATGGCGATGCCACGGAAGATATTCTATTACCAGGGGAAGCCAGTGAAAATGGCGATGAAGAGTCAGATCCGTTATACGACGAAGCGGTCGCCTTTGTAATAGAAACCGGTAAAGTATCGGTATCGTCAGTGCAACGTAAATTACGTGTAGGCTATAACCGTGCTGCACGTTTAGTAGAACAAATGGAAACATCAGGTATCGTGAGTGCACCAGGACACAACGGCGCGCGCGATGTATTAGTACCTAATGGAGCAAATTAATGAAAAAATTAAGTAGTTTATTATTGGTATTGGGCAGTTTAGTGGCGATGCCAAGCTTTGCTGACGACAGCCAAGTATTACAAGATAAGTTATCGACCTTAAAAAGCTTTAAAGCACAATTTAAACAGAACGTAACCGACGGTGAAGGCCAACTGGTAATGCAAGGTCAAGGCAATATTGCGTTGCAACAGCCATTAATGATCCGCTGGCAGCAAACTAACCCAGACGACACTTTATTTGTATCAAACGGCGATAAAACCTATTACTTTGATAGCTTTGCTGAGCAAGTAACCATTATGAAAACCAGCGGTTTAATTGACTCAACGCCGTTTATATTGCTCACCTCTAAAGACCCTGCGCAATGGGAAAAATACAGCGTGATCGCTACTGACTTAGGCTTTAGCATTACCCCAAATAAAGGCGTAGAAAGCCAAGTAGAGCAGCTTGATATTACTTTTGCTGATAACGAGCAAGGGCTTGCAAAACTGGTAGTTAAAGATAATTCAGGCCAGCTGTCTGCGTTTACATTTAGCAATGCACAGGTTAATACTGAGCTTGATAAAACAACTTTTGAATTTACCCCGCCAGCGGGTGTAGAAATAGACGATCAGAGTAACGGTGAGTAATTTAGGATTTAACTTTGGGCCCGATGTGCGCCCACTCGCTGCGCGTATGCGCCCTTTATCGCTTAACGATTACATAGGGCAGCAACATTTACTCAGCGCTGATAAACCTCTTCATCAAGCGATAGTAGCAGGGCGCTGCCATAGTTTAATTTTATGGGGGCCGCCGGGGGTAGGTAAAACTACGCTGGCGCAAATTATTGCCAACCATGCCGACGCTGAACTAATTCAAATGTCGGCAGTAACCGCTGGCGTAAAAGATATTCGCGATAGCGTAACCCAAGCGCGCGATAACTTACAAAGCCGTGGTCAGCGCACTTTGATGTTTGTTGACGAGGTACACCGCTTTAATAAGTCTCAGCAAGATGCGTTTTTACCGCATATTGAAGATGGCACTTTTATATTTGTAGGCGCCACCACCGAAAACCCCTCGTTTGCGCTTAATAATGCAATTTTATCTCGCGCAAGGGTGTATGTATTAAAATCCTTGCAGGAAAGCGATTTATACACAGTAATAGAGCGCGCACTCAAACAAGACGAACAACTTAGCCAAAAGCAAATCGTGATTGCAGATAACGCCAAACAAGCGCTGTGCCAAGCAAGCGGTGGCGATGCACGTAAAGTGCTTAATTTACTCGAGCAAGCAGTTGATTTAACCACCGAGCAAAACGGCAAGTACAACGTAGACGAACAGGTACTGAGCCAAGTACTGCCCACCCATTTAGCCAAATACGATAAAGGCGGCGATGAATTTTACGATTTAATTTCGGCGTTTCATAAATCGGTGCGAGGCAGTTCGCCAGATGGTGCGCTTTACTGGTACTGCCGTATTTTAGCCGGTGGCGGCGACCCGCTTTATGTTGCAAGGCGCTTACTAGCAATTGCTACAGAAGACATCGGCAACGCCGATCCACGAGCGATGGAAGTGGCTTTAAACGCATGGGATATTTTTCAGCGTGTTGGCCCAAGCGAAGGTGAGCGCGCCATTGCACAGGCCACTTTGTACTTGGCTAGTGCACCTAAAAGTAATGCGGTTTATATGGCGTTTAATCAAGCCAAACAAGACGCTAAAAACGAGCCAAGCTACCCAGTACCAGAGCATTTACGCAACGCCCCCACTAACTTAATGAAAGACTTAGGTTATGGTGCAGAGTACCGTTATGCGCATAACGAAGAAGGCGCATTTGCTGCTGGCGAAAAATACCTACCGCCAGAAATGGATGGCAAACAATACTACCAGCCAAGTGATCGTGGACTTGAGCAAAAAATTAAACAAAAGCTCGATTATTTAAAAGAGCGCGACGCACAAAGCCCAATAAAACGTTATGAGCATGATTAAACTTTACATGATGATAGCCCTTGGCGGAGCGTCAGGAGCCTGTTTACGGTTTTTTATTAGCGAAACCATGCTAAAACTCCTCGGTAGGGGATTCCCTTTTGGCACGTTGACGGTTAATATTCTGGGTTCATTGTTGATGGGCATTTTATACGGTTTAATAGATAAACAAGTTATTGCCGTCAGTCCTGCTAAAACCCTCATCGGAATTGGCTTTTTAGGTGCGTTAACCACCTTTTCAACATTCTCAATGGATTCGTTGTTGTTATTACAACAAGGTCACTTTATTAAAATGGCCCTCAATATCATCTTAAACGTGATGGTGTGTATTTTTATGGCTTGGCTGGGCCTTCAGCTAGTAATGCAAAAAGGTTAAAAAACTAACATGTTAGATTCTAAATATTTACGTCAAGATGTCGAACAAACTGCAGCACGTTTAGCCGCACGTGGTTATGAGCTAGATGTAGCGGTAGTGACTGAACTTGAAGAAAAACGCAAAACATTACAAGTAAAAACGCAAGAACTTCAAAGTCAACGTAACGCCAGTGCTAAAGCTATTGGTCAAGCAAAAGCAAAAGGCGAAGATGCACAGCCATTGCTAGACGCAGTTGCTAACTTAGGCAGCGAGTTAGACGCAGCTAAAGCTGAGCAAGACGAAGTGTTAGAAGCAATTAAACAAATTGCCTTAGCAATTCCAAACTTACCGGACGAGTCGGTACCAGAAGGCGCTGACGAAGACGACAACGTAGAAATTTTAACTTGGGGTACACCAAAAAAGTACGATTTTGAAGTTAAAGACCACGTTGACGTAGGGCAAGACCTAAACGGCTTAGACTTTGAAATGGGCGTTAAAATTAGTGGCGCACGTTTTACCGTAATGCGCGGCCAAGTAGCGCGTATGCACCGTGCACTTACCCAATATATGCTAGACACCCACACAGATAAAAACGGCTACACAGAAATGTATGTACCGTACTTGGTTAATAGTGCAAGCCTTTACGGTACCAGCCAATTACCTAAGTTTGCGGGCGATTTATTTCACACGTTAGGGCTAGTGAACGATGATGGCGAGCAGCAAGCTGGCTTTAGCTTAATTCCTACAGCAGAAGTACCGCTTACTAACAGCGCACGTGATGAAATTTACGAAGAAAGCGATTTACCTATTCGCCTAACAGCGCACACGCCATGTTTTAGAAGTGAAGCAGGCAGCTACGGTCGCGATACACGCGGTTTAATCCGTCAACACCAGTTTGATAAAGTAGAGCTTGTACAACTTGTAAAACCAGAAGATTCAATGCAAGCACTCGAAGAGCTAACAGGCCATGCTGAGCAAATTTTACAAGCGCTAGAATTGCCATACCGTAAAGTGATTTTATGTATGGGCGACATGGGTTTTGGCGCAGCTAAAACATACGATTTAGAAGTATGGTTACCAGCACAAGACACCTATCGCGAAATTTCATCATGTTCAAACATGGTTGATTTCCAAGCGCGCCGTATGCAAGCTCGTTTTCGTCGTGAAGGCGCTAAAAAACCAGAGCTTTTACACACACTAAATGGTTCAGGTTTAGCGGTAGGGCGTACACTTGTAGCCATACTAGAAAACTACCAACAAGCCGACGGCTCAGTAGTCGTACCAGAAGTATTACGCCCATACATGGGTGGACTTGAAGTGATTGGTAAAGCGTAAAATACTAGCTGTCAGTTTTTTGCTATAAGCTTTAGAAAGAAAGCCGCTGTTTGTAATTAACAGTGGCTTTTTTTGTTGACCAGGGTTCAGTTAGCAAGTTAGCGAGTTGTGAGATTAAAGTTTCTGCTCACCTGTAGATACAAGGGCGTGCTTTAGCGCGTTTATTTTTGATAAGGACCAATTTGTACTTTTCTAACCAGCTTTATAACCTAGAAAAAGGACTAATTACGCCATTAGCACCTTGTTGTAAAACATGCGTATAAATTTGTGTTGTTTTAACGTCCGAGTGACCCAACTGAGATTGTACGGTCCTTATGTCAGCTCCGCTTTGTAGTAAATGAGTTGCAAAGGAGTGGCGTAAAGTATGTGGCGTGATAAGTTTGGTTAACTTTGCCATTCTTACAGCCTTTTTAATCGCCTTGCGAACGCCTGTTTGGTGAAAATGGTGCCGTCTTATTTCTCCAGTTTCAGGATCGGCACTTAATTGATGAGACGGAAATAAATATTGCCAGCCTAAAGACGTATTAGCAGCCGGATATTTCTTTGCAAGTGCATGAGGCATCCAAACGCCAGCATATTGCTCATTGTGTGAGTCTAATTGTAAGTATTCATCAACCTGTGCGATCTGATTTCTAAGTAAAGGGATTAACTCAGTGGCAAGCGTCACAATCCTGTTTTTATTGCCTTTACCATTCCATATTCGAATACTCTTATAATCAAAGTCAATATCTTGAACCCTTAGCTGAACAGCCTCCATCACTCTTAGTCCACTACCGTACATTAGCCCAGCAATAAGATAGTAACGTTTACTTAAATGCGACATGAGCACTTTAACTTCTTCTGGCGTCATCACTATGGGTAACTTGGGCTGGCGCTTGCTTCTGATAAAAGTTAAGTCTAAACATAACTCGTTTTTAATAATGTGTTTATATAAAAAAACTAATGCATTTAAAGCAGTGGCTTGAGTTTTAGGCGCTACGTTTTTTGTTAACACAAGGTAGTCCAAATAGCTGACAACTTCGTTATTTCCCATTGAAGCAGGATGTCTTTTTTTATGAAAATGAATATAAGAAGCAATCCACTTTAAATAGGTATTAATGGTCCTAAGTGAGTATTGTCTAACTAACATATAGTCAGAAATGTAATTCAAAAATGGTGATTGTGTTTTCATAAATATCCTAAAACTTTGACTGTATATATATGGCGCTGATCCATTTCTGTGTTGGTTTGCTATACTAAGTAAATCAAATCATGTTAGGAGCGTCCATGAATAATACTC
>NZ_JBEOOG010000040.1:0-35608 GCF_040308965.1 Pseudoalteromonas sp. MER144-MNA-CIBAN-0113 | reverse complement strand
GTACTGGTTTGGTGTGAACACCGATTCCGGAAAATCAGTCAAAAGTGTTCACGATAAAACCGGAATGAGCGTTCACGTTAAAACCAGAACGGGTGTTCACGATGGGCCGGAATCACTGTTCACGATGCTCCGGAATATGCATATATATTAAAAACTTAATATTTCACTTTCTGGTATAGGCTTTGCACCTATATAAGTGAACGTTAAAAATCATTTTATTAGTAACGCTTTTAAAATGAAAAATCATCACTCTTAATAAGGTGCTAATTATGAATAGCGATCGTATCGAAGGAAATTGGAAAGAACTTAAAGGTAAAGCGCAGCAAAAATGGGGCGATCTTACCAACGATGATTTAGATAAAATTGAAGGTAGCCGTACCGAGCTTGTTGGTAAAATTCAGCAAAAATATGGTAAATCGAAAGAGGAAGCCGAGCGCGAAGTAAAGGACTTTGAGAAAGGTCATTAATATAAAGCGTGTTAACAGCTTTACTTGCTAATAAAAAACCGCCAATTGGCGGTTTTTTTGTTGGTAAATAATAAAATCACTAGATCTAACATATTCGGTAATTCTTTGAATTAACCAGCCTGTTTATTATTTGAAATCGACGTCAAAAGTTCAGATATCAGCTGCCTATCTATCTGAGCATTTTTTTCACTCAGTTTATGAATAAACTCTAAAGATGTAAGCCCATGTGATTTTTCTTTAATGGTAATACTCGCGCCTTTATCCATTAAAAGTTGCACTAAACCAAAGTCATTAAGCAAAATAGCCGAGTGTAGAGGTGATAAACCATCTATGTGACTTAACGTATTTACTTTGATTCCTTTAGAAATAAAGTATTCGATATAAGCATCGCGCTTATCTATATCTTTAATTTCAAATAAAAATGCTAGACCAGCGCCTGATTCAAGTGATTCGATATCACCCTTATCTGCTCTATAATTAAACAAGTAATATTCGCAAGCGTCACTTGGTATATAGTGAGTATTCTCATTAGTGCTGCAAATAATAACATCTTCAATATCACTATTAATAAGCGAATACAAAGCAACTGAAGAATATCCAACAGATAATAAAAGTAACAAATAAATAGTAAGCTTTTTCACCTCTACCCCCCAGATTCCATAACTAGTAGCATCAGTGTATGCAAGCATAACGAAGTGATTATTTACAGAAATAAGCTCAATCTTATTTATTTAGCCAGCGCTAGTTTTACTGCTGCCTCGGCATGTATTTTGGTGGTATCGTAAAGCGGAACCTGCGTATGTTGTGGCTTTATCAACAAGGCGATTTCAGTACAGCCTAAAATGATGGCCTGCGCGCCTTGTGCAAATAAGCGCTCTATAATGCGGATATAATCGCCTCGCGAATCGTCATCAATGATCCCTTGGCATAACTGCGAATAAATAACCTCGTGCACTCGCTTTCGCTCATTAGGCTGAGGTATTAATACCTCAATGTTATGCTTATCGATTAAACGCTCTTTGTAAAAGTTTTGCTCCATTGTAAATTGCGTGCCCAACAACCCTACTCGCGTGATGTTATCGTGCTTTAGTTGCTCTGCGGTGGTATCGGCAATGTGCAAAATAGGAATGGTAATATTACTGGCAATTTCATCGGCCACTTTATGCATCGTGTTGGTACAAATAAGTAAAAAGTCGGCACCACCAGCCTCTACAGATTTAGCCGCCTCGGTGAGAATATTGGCTGTTTGTTGCCAATCACCTTGATGCTGTAGCGCTTCAATTTCCGCAAAATCGACGCTCACCATGCAAATTTTAGCACTATGTAGTCCACCCAATGAGTTTTTAACGCCTTCGTTTAAAGCTTTGTAATAGCTGGTTGTTGACTCCCAACTCATACCTCCGAGCATGCCGATTGTTTTCATAAAATTGCCTTGTTTAATAGTGGTTAAGAGCAAGCCGATTACTACACAGATATGCGACAAAACAATAAGCAAAGATACCTGTAAAGCCTTGTATAGCGAACCCTCTGACTCATTCTGCCTTACTGTTTTGCTAACTATCAGATGTTGACTTAACAACGAATTTTTCGAATACACAATTTAGTGGGAAATAAATTGCCAAATAAATAGCTAGGAAAAGTAAAAACTCCATATAAAAAGGTAGATCTTTTAGGTTTATTATTGAATCAGTTAAATAGCGGCTAACAAACGATGTAATGAATGCAGATAAAAATATAATGACTAAGTTTGAAGTTTTTTTATTCATGTAAATCCTTTTAAAAAAGCTAATTGCACAACCAATTTCATTATCGTAGTTTATGCGACTACAATTATTGTTTTAATATTTATATATAAGATAATTCAATATCTACTTTTACCACATCATTTTTAATAGCCCATTGAAAAGCATCACTATTTTCAATAAACGCCCTAAGACTATCAACCTCATTTAACGCAGAACACCACTGACTCGTTGTTGAAAGCGCAAATGCAGCCTCGCTTGGTAAAAATTTAAAAGTCGTACTAAGTTGCTGCATAGCATCTGTAGCTTCATCTATGTCGTCTAAATCAGGAATAATTTGGCGTGTAATATCAACAATAAAGTAGTCTTTACTCAGGCTATCTTCCCCGCACTGAAAAAGAAGCATATCGCCGTCATTTTCTAAAATAGTATTTTCAATTCTGTAGCTTTCATATAAATCAATAACCAGTTTAATCAACTGTTTAATATCATTGTTTTTATAAAATTCAGAGCTTTCAATTTTTATCTTGATATCTTCTATTTTCATATTTTATTTCTAATTCTGTTTAATCATTAGTAACTATGTACTTTTTTCGCTACTGTATTAACCTTTACTTACAACGTCTTCAAATAACAATTGCTTATCGTTTTTATATACTTCAAGCCAACCTGGTGGTGAGGTATCACAGCCAATTACAGTAACGTGTAATATGTAACTATAGTGCCCGTTTTTAAACGTATAACTGTGATTACCGCCACTGCCACTAAACGTTATCTCACCATGAATTAAAACGATATCAGGCCTATCGCTTGGGCTTTTATCAATATTCCACGACGCATAACGGAAGTTTCCATCGCCTAAATTATCAATGCGAACACGATAGTTAGCTGTTTTCCAATCGAGTATTGGTTTTTGAAAGGTTTTAATACTTGAATGGAGTGATTGTTTATCTTGAGCGATTAACTTTTCTGCATGTGCTTGCTCAGTGGCATTTTGTGTATTTACAGCAATAACTTTGCCGTCTGTGTCTACCCACATTACGCCGTTATTTAGCATAATACCGCGCCAACCTACGCTATCCCAATCGGTATTAATATTAGAGCTGCCAATAAAAGCAACAAGCTCGTCGTCAAACACTTCATCAAAGCGGTTAATAAACTCAGCTTCATTTTTAATATCAGGAAGTGGATACTGCCTTTTTAGAGGGTAGCGAATATGCGCAGCAATCGCAGTTTTATCCTGCGTTTTAAAAGCAGTAATAACAGGTAATACACTCTCGTGATACTTCTGCTCAAGCGAAAATGTGTTCGATGTGAAAAATAGAGATAGGCAAAGTAATATGTAATTTAGATACTTCATTGATAGTCCTTTATTCAAAGTAATAGAATAGATTTATAAAGAGATTAAATGTGTAACTTCTCTTAAAGCTTAGCCTTTACTATTTTTTAAAAAGGCAGCAAATTTGTGAGGCGAACTATCATAAAATAAACGTATTATATTTTCTGTTTCATCTTCATTTTTATCTATAAAGATTTTGAAGGTGTTACGCTTAAAAAAAGGTCCAAGAAAGCGCCTTCGGATGGAAACACTGGTAGAAATGCACCATAAACTTTTTTCTAGGCAACTTATTTGTAATGAAGCCTCATTATCCCCTAAAGCTTGAAAAAATAAATTTTTTGAAAAAGGTTATAGCTTCACTAATGTTTGGTTGTAATGGAACATCCTGCTCCGTTTCCTCATCATAATACCCACAAAAAACATTTTCCATTAGATATTTTTTCCTTTTAAGTTATAAATTTCCGATTAAAGAAGCTAAAAGTCACATTAGATAAACCTTATAAACTATACAGTTTATTAATGAATATATAGATTATTAATCCGCATATAAACGAAGCTAGTACATTTGAATAAATTCGAACGTTATAGCTTTTCATAAAGCGCTCTTTCATTAAAGTTATGGGGATCAAAGCTAAGCACAAATAAGCAAACCAAGAGGATACAAATATATCTGCTAATTTAGATTGCATTAAGGGAGCGCTATTGCCATATCTTGCGTTACTTATCGCCTCAAAACTCTCACGATCGAATGCTATGGCAGCTACTGCAAATAAAAAAATTATATGGGTAAATAGTAAAACTAAATTTAGAGTACGTTTTAAGAAGCTAACTTCGTAAGTTTTAATAGTCCGCGATCCTGGCATTTAGTTTTTCTGCTCTTAAAAATTGATACGATGATAATATTTTTATATAAACTAAACCTGCTTTATGCTTTTGTAAAATTGACATAAGACACCTCACTTTTTTAACCTAAACAAAGTCTGCTACTTCGTTTTTCGCAGTGAAAGACTTAAAGTGGAGTCTAGTTTATTTATTCTTATAGGCGCTCTTGTTAGAGGAACAGCTATGTGTTTAATTTATACCAATAGGATAACTAAAAAATTATAGCTAGTCTAAGAATTGCTAATAATGCATATGACGAAAACCGTATAAAGTTTAATCGTAATTTATTTGTATGCCTTATTTAAATGTTGATTAAAGGGAATTTAATGAAACATGAAAGAATAACGTTAAGTGAAAATATTAAACATACTTTTTTATTTATACTGTTTTTAACTTTTACCATAGCCTCACCTTTTGCGGCATGGGTTGAAGTATCGTCAGTAATTGAAGCTTTAAACAACAACGACCTCATTTTTAAAGAACGCAGCTTTAGCCCAAGTTTAATTTTGTGCGTTCCAATGTTTGGGACGCTAACAGGCTTACTCTGGCTAAAAATTAAGAACACTGAAATTAGCCCAAGCCTACTGAATAAGTGGTTCAAACTGTGTGGAATAACTTTATTAGTTATGGTTGTGACCATACCCGTTTACACTAACATTATTGAAAATAAAATTGAGAGTGAAGGTTATAGTATTTGTAATTGGTATGGCCGAGGCTCAATTGGTGCGCCTGATATTTGGGTAAGCTCCCAAAGCTATTGCATTAAAGAAGGCTTTAAAGTCAGAGTGGAGCTAATAGATTGGTTAAAACAACAAACGACTAAACCAACTCCAAAAGATGTTACGAATAAAATAAATGAGTTGCTCACTGATAAACTTTAAAAACAAAAACGAGCCTACCTTGGCTCGTTTTTGTTTTACTGATAGCTGACCGCTTCAACTTTTGACCGCTGCTCTTTTACTCTGGCTCATACCCCAAATTAGGCGATAGCCATCTTTCGGCTTCTGCGAGCGTCATATTTGTTCGCTTGGCGTAGTCTTCTACCTGATCCTTCTGTATTGCAGCAACGGCGTAGTATTTCGCTTGTGGGTGTGAGAAGTACCAACCCGAAACCGCAGCACCTGGCCACATGGCGTACGAGCTGGTGAGCTGCATACCAATACGTTTTTCGGTATCGAGTAGTTGCCAAATTTTCTTTTTCTCGGTGTGCTCTGGGCACGCTGGGTAACCCGGTGCTGGGCGAATACCTTGGTAGTTTTCGCGAATGAGTTCATCGTTAGGCAGGTTTTCATCGGGTGCATATCCCCAATACTCTTTTCGCACCTGCTCGTGCAAGTATTCGGCAAAGGCTTCTGCGAGCCTATCAGCAACCGCTTTTATCATTATTTTATTATAGTCGTCTTGCTGTGCGTCGAACGCATTGGCTAGGTCGTCTTCTTCTAAGCCACCTGTTACCGCAAACGCACCAAAGTAATCAGGCGTGCCTTTTGGCGCAATGTAATCGGCTAAACAGTAATTAGCAAAGTCGGTTTTTTCGGTTTGCTGACGTAAATGGCATGAGGTAGTTAATAGCTCTTTGCGCGTTTCGTCGGTGTAAATTTCTATGTCATCGCCCACGCGGTTTGCAGGGAATAAACCAATAACACCTAATGGCTGTAAACTGCCTGACTTTTCAAGTTCATCGAGCATGTCGTTGGCGTCTTTAAATAAGCTTTGCGCCTGCTCGCCAACCACTTCATCGGTCATGATACGTGGGTATTTACCCGCGATTGACCAGGTCATAAAGTATGGCGTCCAGTCTATGTATTTACGAAGCGTCTTGATCGAGACATTTTTAAACTCTGTCACGCCCAGCTTTTTCGGCACCGGTGGGGTGTAATTATCCCAATCAAGCTTGGCGGCGTTATCGCGGGCACGTTGAATAGTAACCGGTTTTGAACGTGGCTTTTTGCGTGCTTGCTGCTCGCGTACTTTCACATATTCAGCGCTGGTTTTTGCTAAAAATTCAGTTTTATGCTCTTTCGACAATAAGTTAGAAACCACACCCACGGCGCGGCTGGCGTTATTTACATACACCACGCCTTTGTCATATTGCGGCTCAATTTTTACAGCAGTATGGGCTTTTGAGGTGGTTGCCCCACCAATCATGAGTGGTAGCTCAAAGCCACGACGTTTCATTTCTTTGGCAACATGTACCATTTCATCAAGCGACGGAGTAATTAAGCCCGAAAGGCCTATAATATCGGCTTTTTCGTCAATCGCGGTTTGCAGTATTTTATCTGCTGGCACCATTACCCCAAGGTCGATTACTTCGTAGTTATTGCATTGCAGTACTACGCCTACGATGTTTTTACCTATGTCGTGCACGTCGCCTTTTACGGTGGCCATAACAATTTTACCGTTGGTCGCGCCCTCTTCTTTTTCGGCTTCAATGAATGGGTCAAGGTAGGCGACCGCGCGTTTCATTACACGGGCCGATTTAACCACTTGAGGTAAAAACATTTTACCCGCGCCAAATAAATCCCCAACCACGTTCATGCCGTCCATGAGTGGCCCTTCAATGACGTGAATAGGTTTATCTGCGCCAGCACGGCACTCTTCTGTGTCTTCATCTATAAAGGTGGTTATGCCTTTTACTAGGGCATGCTCTAGGCGTTTTTCAACCGACCAAGTGCGCCATTCTAAATCTTCTACCCGCTCAGCTTGTGCCATGCCTGAATATTTAGGCGCAAGTTCAACAAGGCGCTCGCCAGCACCGGGGTCGGTGTTAAGAATTACATCTTCTACGGCTTTGCGAAGTTCCTCGGGGATGTCGTCGTAAACCGCAAGCTGCCCTGCGTTTACTATGCCCATATCCATACCCGCTTTTATAGCATGGTATAAAAACACCGAGTGAATCGCTTCACGTACTGGGTTATTACCTCTAAACGAGAACGATACGTTTGACACCCCACCCGACACTTTACAGTGCGGTAAATTTTGCTTAATACGGCGGGTGCCTTCAATAAATTCTACGGCGTAGTTGTCGTGCTCTTCTATACCGGTGGCAACGGCAAATATGTTGGGGTCAAATATAATGTCTTCTGGCGGGAAGCCAATTTCGTCGACCAAAATACGGTAGCTGCGCTCACAAATTTCAAACTTACGATCGGCGGTATCGGCTTGACCTTCGGTATCAAACGCCATCACAACAGCCGCGGCGCCAAAGCGTTTTATAATTTTAGCTTGGCGAATAAACGGCTCTTCACCCTCTTTAAGTGAAATGGAGTTAACAATGGCCTTGCCTTGAATACACTTTAAGCCTGCTTCGATGACTTCCCACTTTGAGGAGTCGACCATTATAGGTACTTTAGAAATATCAGGCTCTGAGGCAATTAAGTTTAAAAACTTAACCATGGCCGCTTTTGAGTCCAGCATGGCTTCGTCCATGTTGATATCAATAACCTGTGCGCCATTTTCTACTTGTTCGCGGGCCACATTCAGGGCGGTCTCGTAGTCCTCTTCCATGATCAAACGTTTAAACATGGCCGAGCCAGTTACGTTAGTACGCTCGCCGACATTGGTAAATACTGCAATTTGTTGGGTCATTGGCGGCTCCTTAATTTAAGTTACAGGCTTCTAGGCCTGATAAACGCATGCGCACTTCAAGCTCTGGTAATTTTCGTGGTGCTGTTCCTTCAAGCCCTTTGGCAAAGGCACGAATGTGCGCAGGCGTAGTGCCGCAGCAACCGCCAACAATATTAATAAAGCCCGATTTACCCCAATCTATGATCTCTTTTGCCATGTCGTCTGCTTCTAAATCGTATTCTCCGAACTCATTGGGTAAGCCCGCATTAGGGTGAACAGAAACAAAGGTTTCGCACACGCGTGATAGCTCTTCAACGTATTGGCGTAGTAAATCTGGCCCTAGCGCGCAATTTAAGCCAATTGAAAGCGGCTTAATATGGCGAATAGAGTTATAAAATGCTTCGGTGGTTTGCCCTGAAAGCGTGCGGCCTGAGGCGTCGGTGATAGTGCCTGATATCATCACTGGTAATGTACGCCCTGCTTGTTCAAACGCTTCTTCTACCGCGAATGAGGCGGCTTTTGCATTAAGCGTGTCGAATATTGTTTCGATTAAAATAATATCTACACCGCCTTCCATAAGTGCAAGGGTCGACTCCACATACGCAGTCACTAATTTATCAAAGGTGATATTACGATAGCCGGGGTCGTTTACATCCGGCGATAACGAACAGGTTTTAGACGTTGGCCCTAAAACGCCTGCTACATAGCGCGGTTTTTCTGGGGTTTTAGCGCTAAATTCATCACATACAGCACGGGCTAACTTAGCTGACTCTAAATTAACTTCACGGCTTATGCTCGACATGTCGTAATCTTCCATCGAAATGGTAGTCGAGTTAAAGGTGTTGGTTTCGATAATATCGGCACCGGCGGCTAAAAAGCTGCGGTGTATATCAGTAATAATTTCAGGCTTGGTTAGACTTAATAAATCGTTATTACCTTTAATAAGCACGTGCCAATCTTTAAAACGTTCACCCCGGTAGTCTTGCTCTTCAAGCTTATGCGTTTGGATCATGGTTCCCATTGCACCATCTAAAATTAAAATGCGCTGTTTGAGCGTAGCACTTAGCTCTTGATGCTTATTGTTTTGAGGATTACTCGGCATAGTTGTTAGTCCTTACGTCTTGGCTAACTAAGTTAATATCATAGGGTGTGGTTTGGTAAACGTAATAATTTAACCAGTTTGAAAACAGTAAAAACGCGTGACTTTGCCATGTTTTAGACGGTTGCTTGCTGGTATCGTCATCAGGAAAATAGTTTTCGGGCTTTGGCGCATCAGGGCTTTTTTGTAAATCGCGCTCATATTCGGCTTTTAAACTGTCGGCATCGTATTCTGGGTGGCCGGTAATAAATACTTGGCTGCCCGATTTATTTTTAAGTAAATAAGCCCCGACTCGTTCAGAGCCCGCTAATACCACCAGCTCTTCACAAGCGTTTATTTTATCTATATCTATGTGGCCATAACGTGAGTGCGGCACTAAAAAGGTATCGTCAAAGCCGCGGGTAAGTGCACCATGGGCAAAGTAGCATTGATGGGTAAACACCCCACACAGTTTATTTTCTTTTAAATCGCGCTTTAAATTATAACGGTGATATAAAGCCGCGTGGGCAGCCCAGCACGAAAACAAAGTAGAAGTTACATGCTGCTCGGCCCAATCAATAATCACTTTGAATTCTTCCCAATACGCCACTTCTTCATACTCTAAATGTGCCAAAGGCGCACCGGTAATTAATAGTGCATCGTAATTATTTTTTTTCACTTCTGAAAAGTAACGATAAAAGGTATCTAAGTGTTGCTCTGAGTTACTACTGCTACGATGCGTGTCAAGGCGCAGTAGCTCTACATTTACTTGCAGCGGAGAGTTAGCCAACAAGCGAATAAACTGAACTTCGGTTTCTACTTTATTAGGCATAAGATTAAGAATAGCCAAACGCATAGGGCGTATTTCTTGCGTTTTTGCACGCGTTTTTGGCATTACAAACACGTTTTCATGACGTAAACGTGCAATAGCTGGCAATTCGTCTTCTACTGTAATTGGCATTCTTAAAGCTCCTGCTCATAAAAACCGAGAATTAATACGCTCTCATTATGAACAGAATGTGAAAAATATCAACCTCTAGATGTATAGATGTCTAAATGAAATTTATTCACGTGGTTTGTATAAATTGAATATGTACTTTAAAACAGTGCCATTCGTTGACTGTTTCACCTGTGAGCCACTACAATACAGCATTGAAATTTTTATTATTATTTGAAGGCTTCTTCCATGGTTTTACCTGATAAGTTTATATTCTCGATGAGTCGAGTATCTAAGGTTGTACCACCAAAACGCACTATCTTAAAAGATATTTCGTTGCATTTTTTCCCTGGTGCAAAAATTGGTGTGCTAGGTCTAAATGGTTCTGGTAAATCATCATTACTACGCATTATGGCAGGTGTTGATGAAGATTTTGAAGGTGAAGCTCGCCCTCAACCAGGCACTAAAATTGGTTACTTGCCGCAAGAGCCTGTTTTGGACGAAAGCAAAACAGTTCGTGAAATTGTTGAAGAAGCTGTGGGTGAAGTAAAACATGCCCTTAACCGCCTTGACGAAGTGTATAACGAATACGCAATGGAAGGCGCTGACTTTGACGCACTGGCTAAAGAGCAAGGTGAATTAGAAGCGATTATTCAAGCGCATGATGGTCATAATATCGATAACGTATTAGAGCGTGCTGCCGATGCACTTCGTTTACCTGAGTGGGATGCTAAAATTGAGCACCTATCGGGTGGTGAGCGCCGTCGTGTTGCTATTTGTCGTTTGTTACTTGAAAAACCAGATATGCTGATTCTCGATGAACCAACTAACCACTTAGATGCTGAGTCGGTTGCCTGGTTAGAGCGCTTCTTACATGACTACGAAGGCACCGTTGTGGCAGTAACGCATGACCGTTACTTCCTTGATAATGTTGCTGGCTGGATTTTAGAGCTTGACCGTGGTGAAGGTATTCCGTGGGAAGGTAATTACTCGTCTTGGCTTGAGCAAAAAGATGCCCGCTTACAACAAGAGCAAAAATCTGAAAAAGCACGTCAAAAATCAATTGCACAAGAACTTGAATGGGTACGTTCAAACCCTAAAGGTCGTCAAGCTAAGTCAAAAGCACGTATGGCGCAGTTTAGCGAACTACAACAGTCTGATTACCAAAAACGTAACGAAACCAATGAATTGTTTATTCCACCTGGCCCACGTTTAGGTGACCAAGTATTAGAAGTAAACAACTTACATAAAAGCTTTGGCGACCGCGTTTTAATTGATGACTTAAGCTTTAGCATGCCTAAGGGCGCTATTGTGGGTATTATTGGTGCCAATGGTGCAGGTAAATCAACGCTATTTAAAATGTTAAGCGGTGAAGAGCAGCCAGATAGCGGTAATATCAGCATTGGTGAAACAGTGGAACTGGCAACAGTTGATCAGTTCCGTGGCAACATGGATGAAAGCAAAACAGTATTCCAAGAAATCTCTGACGGCCAAGATGTACTAAAAATTGGTAACTTTGAGTTCCCAAGCCGTGCTTATGTTAGCCGTTTTAACTTTAAAGGTAACGATCAACAAAAGTTTGTTAAAGACTTATCTGGTGGTGAGCGCAACCGTTTACACCTAGCTAAGCTGTTAAAAGCAGGCGGCAACGTAGTACTACTGGATGAGCCAACCAATGACTTGGACGTTGAAACATTACGTGCCCTTGAGAATGCTATTTTAGAATTCCCTGGTTGTGTCATGTGTATCTCGCATGACCGTTGGTTCCTTGACCGTATTGCTACACACATTTTAGATTACCGTGACGAAGGCCAAATTAACTTCTTTGATGGTAACTACACTGAGTACGAAGAGTGGCTTAAAAAGACCCTTGGCGCAGAAGCTGCACAGCCCAAGCGTATTAAGTACAAAAAAATTGGCTAGCAGCCACAGTGAATAAGTTAAAAGCCCTGCATTTTATGCGGGGCTTTTTTATACGAGCTATTTTTATCTTTGAGCAAATTGGCGTGTTGGGCATTACCAGCTATGCTTATTATAAATAAAAACTTTATAAGATGATTATGCAAAACCGTCGGCAATTTTCTCGTATTATGTTCTCTACAGCAGCGCAATTGGAAACGGCTAGCTCCCAGTATGCATGTACCCTATTAGATATTTCTTTACATGGTGCACTGATCACTAAAAGCGATGCCTTTACAGGCAACAAAAATGACGAAGCAATATTGCGCTTTACCTTGCCACAAAGCGATATTGAAATAAAAATGCCGGTGGTTATTCGTCATATAGAAGAAAATCATATTGGTCTTAAATGTCATAACATTGATATAGACAGCATTACGCATTTAAAGCGCTTGGTTGAACTAAACCTTGCTGATGAAACATTATTACACCGTGAGCTTGAAACGCTTATTTACCAAACATAAATAGACGCACTGCGTGAAGTTGATTACCATAACCAAAAATAATTAAACGACGCAGATATGAGTCTAAATCCCAATCTACCTTTAGTTTATCATCCTAATTACTCGTTTAGTTTTGATCCCAAACACCGCTTTGTAATGAGTAAATTTGCGCAGCTATACCAGCATGTTAAAACCCTTGGGCTTGCTGGCAGCAATATCATAGAGCCACCACATGGTAGTGTAGAAGAGCTAGAAATAGTACACTGTGAAAACTACATTCACGATTTATGGCATAATCGCCTAGATGAAAAAGCCATGCGCCGTATTGGCTTACCCTGGTCGCAAGCACTAATGAACCGCACATTTACCGCCCCATTAGGGACACTGCAAACTGCGCGTTTAGCGCTTAAAAGTAGTCTTGCGTGCCATTTAGCGGGCGGCACTCACCATGCCCACAGTGATTTTGGCTCGGGTTTTTGTATGGTGAACGATTTAGCTTTTACCGCACAGACGTTAATTCAAAACCGTGAAGTGACTAACGTACTGATTTTTGATTTAGATGTTCACCAAGGTGATGGCACGGCAGCCATGCTGGCTCATCAACCTTATGCGTTTACCTGTTCAATACACTGTGAGAAAAACTTCCCATTTAGAAAGTCCCCTAGCGATTTAGATATTGGTTTAGCCAATAATATGCAAGACGCTGAATACTTAGGTATTGTTGACGATACCCTGCAATTTTTATTACACGAGCTTAACCCGGATCTTGTTTTATACGATGCTGGCGTTGATATTTGGCAAGAGGATGGCTTAGGCAAACTGGATATTAGTTGGCAAGGGATAGAAAAGCGCGATCACTTAGTGCTTAAACGCTGCCTTGCAAATAATACTCCTGTTGCCACTGTGATTGGTGGAGGCTATGACAGAGATCATCAGCGCCTAGCAAAGCGCCATGGCATTGTTATTGAGCAAGCGGCTAGTTTTTAATTATATTTTTAACTGACTTGGCGTAATGCCGGTCCAACGTTTAAATGCACGGCGAAAGTTAGGAATATCATAAAATGCTAAGCGAGTAGCTACTTGTTCATTACCTTGCTGGCACACCCCCAGTAAATGCAGTGCTTTGAGTTTATTTTGCTCATCTTGTAATTGCGAATAACTGACACCATGTTGTTTTAACTTACGTTTAAACGTAGCAGAGCTCATGGCAAAATGCTCAGCAGTACTAACGAGATTATTGTTTGTATTGTGGTAAATGGATAGGCAAACCGCCTCAACAAAAGACAAAGATACATTTTTAGGCAATTGACTTTGCGCTATGCACTGCTGCCACCGCAATGGGCTTGACTCTGGGTTTGAGCACTTAAGTAATTGTTTATTAAAGTGCCAACGGGTGTAGGGTTGTTCAAACCGAACCCGTAAGCCTAAGTGCTGCTCATACTCTTGAATATGCCGCGGGCGCTTACAGGTAAAGTCAAAATAACAATGTGGATACACATTACATACTCGTTTTAGTAAGCTCATTAACGCAGCGCTGTATATTTCAAAACAATAATTTTTTAATGACTCGTCCATACCGATACTCGGTTGCAAGTACAGATAAAAATCGTCTTGAAATATATGCTTACGGGTAAAAAATAAAGGCGCAATAACAGTGCGGATCTGTTGTAATTGCTTCAAAGCCATACCTAAACTGGGGCTTAAACGCACACTTTGCACCGCAGGGCTAACGTCATTAACCAATTGATGACCGAGTAAAAAACCACTGTCGTTACTCTTCATTAAGGTTTTAAACTGGCTAATTAAAGCCAATAACTGCGATAAACTAAAACGCTGTGATAGGTCATATAAATCTTGCTCAAAAATACCCGTACCACGCAGCAATTTATGCAGCGGGATCCCTCGTCCTTGAGCAAGCTCCACCAGCGCAGTAATAATCCCCTCGCCGCTGAGGTATTTATCATCTAGACTAATATACTGCTGCACCTACAAGCGCCTTTTCTTGTTGTAATTGTTGATGTAACAGGCTGGTTTGCTGCACTGGATCTTGCGCTAAATCCATTGCCATGGTGGCGGTTAAAATATGCTGAAACTGTGCGCCTTTGCTTTTTGCGACTTTAAACGCACAATGGTTAAGCGCCGCTTTCATTTGCGCTAGTAATTCTTTGGCTTGGCTTTGGCTGGTATTCGGCATAAGCACAATAAAGCAATCTCCGGCATAGCGACAAAGCACATCATTTAACCGGCAATTCATTACTAATAAATCACTAATTTCTCGCAGTAACCTATCACCTTCACTAAAACCAAACTGCGCATTAAACTTTGCAAAATCACGAATATCAATAACACCTAAAGTGCCGCCTTGCTGCTCTGTTTGTTGTTGCTGCATGAGTGAATGTAAGTAGTTAACTCGGTATAACCCTGTTACCGGACAGACTTTTTCATGCTCTCGCAGATGCGCTTCTCGACGACGCAATTGACGATTTAAAACAAATTGTTCTTGATGCCAATAATAAAGCCCAACACTGGTAAGCGACATACCAAACGGCGCTGGCAGTGATTCAAACCAAGTGAGCCATAATTGTGGTGGTTGTTTTAACCACTCATCAAGTAAATCGAGTGTAGCTGAGAACATAAACAAACCTAAACCTAGCACCAATAAGGTGGTTACTTTGCCTGGCGGACGTGAAATAAGTAACGCAACTATCCAGCTGAGAGTCATCAACACAATCCCGCCCTCACCGACAATATCGAGCCACGCAATGTCTTGCCATTGCTTAAGTTCGCCAAAGTAAGCACATATTGCTACGGCAATAACCAATAATAAAATTATGGTGTTGGTTAATTTTGCATGGCTGGTAAATGGGTTATATCGCATTGTTTAAGTCTTCTAAGATTTACACTATTACGTATGCTAGCGCGGTACTGATTTATTAGGCAGAGTCATTTTGGCTCATTGATATGACATTGAGATTAAAATTTATAAGTATTTAACCTAGTAATAACCATTTTTAGTGCGCTGGAGCCGTGTTTAAACAGCTCAAATGTCTGTTTAAAAAGCGCTAAGTTGGCGTTTTGTCAGGAATTAACTGTAAAACTGTCACATTAGCGTCATTAACTTTTTTTAGTTTGCTCACCAAACCAAGGACAACCGGAGCAAATCAATGAAACAATTTAAGTTAAATGCTGTTGTGGCGGCATTAGCACTGAGCCAATTTGGTGTTAGCGTAAATGCACAAGAACAAACATCGCCAAGGGAACCTGAAGTAAAGGTTTCTGAAGAGCTTGTGGTATACGGCGAGATTGGTTATCGCAACCGCTCGCAAGAACTAGCGCCCACGCTTGAATATTCACAAGAGTACTTTCAACGCTTTGAACCACTCACCGCCGGTGATGCGCTAAAGCGTGTTCCTAGTGTGACTTTTTTATCTGACGTACTTGAGTCTGACGGCGCTCGTATGCGCGGTTTAAGCCCTGCGTATACTAAAGTACTCATTAATGGTGAAGAAGTACCGGGTGCCGGTGCTGACCGTTCATTTTTTGTGGACCGTATTCCAGCAGAATTAATTGAGCGTGTAGAAATTATTCGTTCATCTAGTGCCAACCGCTCTGCCGATGCCATAGCAGGCACACTTAATATTGTACTTCGCGATGGCTACAGCTTAGACGGTGGTTATATTCGCGCTGGTGGCTTACGTTACGATGACGGCGAACTAAAAGAAAGCTTTGCGGGCGTTTACGGTACTGAGTTTGCAGGTGGCCGTTTACTAGTAGGTGCCAATTTACAAGGTCGTTATAACCCAAAACAAAAATCAAGCAGACGTTATGGCGATAGCCCTGAAAATAACCCTAATTATGCAACAGACGATTTTGATAACCGTGAAGATCAATCTGATACTCGTGATGGCGATGACACATCATTAAATGCCAGCTTTGAAAAGGTGTTTGATAACGGCGGCAAGTTTGATATTAGCGCTATGTGGGTTGATACCGACCGTACCGAAGATGAGCGCTCTTTTGAATACGACGACGCATCTGCAACCTCAGGCTCTGTCGTTGAGGGTGGTAATTTAATCTCAGATAACGCAAACGTTTCGTTTATTGATCAAACCAACTACAACATTAATTCTGGCTATGAATTACCCCTACTGGGCGGTACCAGCAAATTTAAAGTAGGCTATGCCAGCTTTGAAGAGTCTGTTTACGAACAAGAAGTTGAGCTTGATACCTCAGAGCTCCCAATGGTGTTTGAAGAAGCAGAAGAAACCGTTGATATCGATGATAAAGAATGGTCATTACAATGGCAGCACAGCTTACTAGTAGGTGATTCAAAAGAAATCCAATTTGGTGCTTTTGTACAAGGTAAAGAGCGCGATACCGCTATTTTTGTCGCTGAAGATGAGCTTGAAAAAGGCTTTACCAATTGGGATCAATTTACTGAGAATCCACTGACTCTTGCCGGTTTTGACAACGCCTTTGAACCAGTGGCTGGTGGCGTTAATACCCTAGAAGAAGACCGTTTTGATTTATTTGCGCTAATCAAGCATGAAGCGGATGTGTTCTCGTGGGAGATGGGGGTGCGCTGGGAGTCAACTGACTCAAGTATTACCGATACCAATGAAGGCGTTACTGCCGAAAATGATTATGACTTTTTCTTACCGTCGGCTCACTTTCGTTACAGCGTCAGTGATAACGGACGAGTCAGCGCCTCTGTTGCTCGCAGCTTACGTCGCCCTGACTTTGACTACATGACACCCGCCCTACTTGAAGAAGAGCTCGCTGATAATGACTTTTTAGGCAACCCAAGCCTTAAACCAGAATCATCTTGGGGTATCGATTTAGGTTACGAATACCGTTTAGGTAAAAGTGGCGTTGTAGGTGTAAACGTATTTTACCGTGACGTTAGCGACCTTATTGAAATTGCCAGTACCGGTGTTGAAGGCTCAGAAGGCGAAGGCACATTTGTACTGCAACCACAAAATACTGGTGATGGCACAGTTCAAGGTATTGAGTTTGATTTATCAACCCCACTGAGCTCCTTAAACATGCCTAACACAGGTATCTTCTTAAATTACTCTTGGCTTGATAGTGAAGTTGAAGATAGCTTTGGTAAGCGTAAATTTAATGACCAATCGGATTATGTTTATAACGTTGGCTTTATCCAAGATTTACCAACACTACGCGCATCATTTGGGGCAACGTACCGTAACCAAGGTGATGCATACGGACGCTTCGTGGGTGAAGAAGTGACAACCTCTTACGGTGCTGATTTAGAGCTTTTCGTTGAAAAGCGCTGGGATGACATCACTCTACGCCTTGTCGGTTCAAACTTACTGGATGCCAGCAAAGACGAAGTTTTCAATAAGTTTGACTCGCTTGATGATCAAAACAATCGTGAATTTGATGAGTACGAGCTTGAATCGGAAGAAGCAGGCCCTGTGATTCAAGTAATGCTGCGTTACGCATTCTAATCACACGTATTGTCATTTTAAGCACGTAATGGCAAACCATCGCGTGCTTTTTTGGAGTTAAAACATGTTTAAATTGTCTTTCATAATGGCCGCGATACTGTGCTCATCAGCGCTTAGTGCAGACGAGCCTGTTGTTTATAAAGATGCGCTATACCAACAACAAAAAATAGCTAAGTTAACTACGTTGCCTAATAGCCTTAACTTTATGGTTATTGGTGATTGGGGACACAACGGCCACTTTTACCAAAAAGAAGTGGCTCATCAGCTAGAAATTGCTATGTATCAAACCGATGCCGATTTTATTGTCTCGACCGGCGATAACTTTTACCCAAATGGCGTGGCAAGTGTGAACGATCCTCTTTGGCAATCAGCCTTTGAGAACATATACCATGGCCCGCACACATTTGAAGATTGGTATGTTGTTTTAGGTAATCACGATTACTTAGGTAATGCCCAAGCACAAATTGACTATACAAACAAAAGCCAGCGCTGGCAGTTACCTGCAAGGTACTACAGTAAAACATTTGCGCTTGAAAACAACGAGCACGTGTTAATGGTGTTTTTAGATACCAACCCAATTCAGCCTGAATATAAAGACCGTGATAAATACCGTTCAACCCAAGGACAAGACTATAAAACCCAACTTACTTGGCTTGAAACCCAACTTGCTGGCAGTAACGCAAAATGGAAAATTGTGGTAGGCCATCACCCGCTTTATTCTAGTGGTAAACGCTTTGGCCGCAACCAAGGGCTTCGCGACATTTTAGAACCTATTTTGGAGCGTCATAACGTGCACGCTTATATCGCAGGGCACGAGCACGACTTGCAATACAACCAACCAAAAAATAGCAAGGTGGCTCACTTTGTCTCTGGTGGTGGCAGCGAAGCGCGGTTTGTAAAACAACGTGAATTTACCCGCTACGCAGAAGCAACACCTGGTTTTTTAAGTATCTCTATCAATGGCGAAACTCTCAGTGTAAGCGCGATTAATCACCTTGGTGAAGTACGTTTTAGCACTGAAAAGCACATAGATAAGTAAAGGATAAAATTATGAACTTTAAACTAAATACAATTTCAGCGGTACTATCAAGTGCTGTGCTTGTAACTGCGCTTGGCGGTTGTACAAGTAATGACGATACGCAAAACACGACAGAAATAGCAAAGCTGGCTGTTGAGGCTAAGTTATTTGGCCCACAACAAAACATGCAAGGCTCACAAGCAGCAGCGCTAGGTAATAATCAATGGCTAATGGCGAGCGAAAGCCGGGGCTTATTACTTGCCGATAACGAGAAAAGCAGTGTGCTGTTAGCCGGTAACTTTGAGTCAATTTCACTAAAACAATTATCAGCGCAGCAATTTATATTAGCCAGTCTTGATAAAAGCCAAGACAACGTAGCTATTTTTAAGCTTACAAAAAATGGCCAAACTTGGCAGCTAAATGAACTCACTCGTATTAGTCCGCCTCAAGCTCAACCTGATGCTGTGTGTTTATTTAAAAACAGCAATACCGAGACTGTATCAGCGTTTGTGCCAGATGTTCGAGGCTTGATCAGCGAAACGGTTATATATGATTTAGCAACAAACCAAGCTAAAAATATCACAGTACGTGAATTCTCTGCGGTCACTGAGGCTTCAGGTTGTGCAGTAAATGACGACACAAAAACCCTGTATGTGGGTGAGGCAGAGCTCGGAGTGTGGGCCATTAATGCTGATGCAGAATCAGATGCCAATAAGCAGCCTGTGGCTTTAGTACAGCCATACGGCGAATTAAACAGTGAAATCGGAGCTTTATCAGTATCACAAGACGGTACTTTATGGCTGAGTGCCACTGATGGTAATTTGGTTTATGCTTACCAAGCTCAAACAGACAAGCTAAGCCAATGGTCACTGGCAGGTGAGCACACTATTGAGTCTGTTGCAGCGAGCTTTATTAATGACAATCAAGCGCAGCTAGTTTTGATTGATGATGAAACCGGCGCTTACATTCAAGCAAACGTTAACTACGCAGCGCAAACTTCTGTCTCAAATAGCAAAGTTGCTATGACTCAACTTCATGCCAGCGCACAAACCACACCGGTTGCAGCGTTTGGTGATGCAGCAGATGACCCAGCAATTTGGATAAATGAGCAAGATGCTAAAAACAGCTTAATTTTAGGCACAGATAAACGCCGTGGTTTGATGGTTTATGACCTTGCTGGCAACAAAGTACAGTCGCTTAATGTTGGCCGTTTAAATAACGTTGATGTGCGCCAACATCAAGGTATAAACAACGAAACCCATACGTGGATCACTGCCAGCAACCGTACGCTTAATAGCATTAGCGTATTTACTGTTGATGGCGATAACAAACTAAACCATGTAACAGAAGTCGCGACTAACTTACCTGAGATTTACGGTATGTGTATGTATTCGTCTGATTCTGGCCATTACGTATTTGTTAATGATAAATCAGGTTTATTTCAACAATACAAATTAACTGGTAATGCTAATTCCTTAACAGGTGAATTGGTCAGAGAATTTACCCTACCTAGTCAGCCAGAAGGCTGTAGTGCTGATGATAAACTAGGCCAATTATTTGCAGGTGAAGAAGATGCAGGTATTTGGTATATCGGCGCAGAGCCTACCGCTGGTAACAAAGCAGTAAAGCTACAAAGTGTTAATGAACAACTGGTGGCAGATGTAGAAGGTATGGAAGTTTATCATGCTAATGATGCGCGCTATTTAGTGGTATCAAGCCAAGGCGATAATAGCTATGTGCTTTACAATATATCAGATGATACACAGCCGAGTTTAAGCTTTGCTGGTAAGTTTAATGTGATTGCTAATCTTGATAAAGGCATTGATGGCGTAGGTGAAACTGACGGTTTAACCGTTACAGCAATGGCTTTGCCTGGTTATCCTGAGGGTATGCTTATAGTACAAGACGGCTATAACCGTATGCCACTGCAACCACAAAACTTTAAAGTTATTGACTGGCGCGAAGTGAAAAAAGCAATTAGATAATAGCTAACTCTAAATATACTGATACACACTAAAGTTTTAGTGTGTATCACGTTTAAGCCTTACTAAAATTTAACTAAAGATAATTTTTTATAAATGTATACTACACTTTATATCTATAAATTAATTGAGGTTATTATGCGGCTACCCTACTTCGTATCTTTATTTATCAGCATTGTATTTTGTACCAGCTCGCTTGCTAATGCCGAAGAGCCACCAGAACTTCCGCCATTAAACCCCAAATATGAAGCAGAGCATGCCATGGTATTGGTTAATAAAGGTTCAAGTGTATACGCCATTAACATTCCAAGCTTTGAGCTTCCCTTTGATATGCATGTTATGTACAAGGTAGATGTATCTGATATTCCATTTTTAGATTTAGTACGTGATGCTGAGTTAGTTACCGTAAAATCAAAGCCGTTTAATATTCAACGCTTAATGCGAGGCGAAGAAGTCGCGATTACCGCAGATGTGTATCTTGGGGATTATAGACAAGGAGGTAGCTTAGTTTACAGCGATAAATTAATAGAGCTTAGCGAGCAGTTATTTACTCGTGAGCTAACTGATTTAAGCCCAGCCTCAAAATGGCAACAGTACGACATGGTTACGCTAAAAAATAACGAGCGTATTTACATTCACCAAATAACTCAACCACCAAGCTATCATCATATTATGTTTGTTGATTTAAGTGGTGCCTGTTTACAAAAGTTTCGCACCTCAACTGAAGTGCCCTCTGCTGGTGAGCTCAATTATAAATTTATAAATTGTGGCACATTGAAACCCATGTTTTATGATGCTGAAAGCTTAAGTAAATAATTTAGCCTTGTTTTAGGGACGAAAAAAGGCTCCTCGCAATGCTCAGAGCCTTTGGTTAACTTTGGGAATTAACTCGGTTCATTGATCGTTTTAGATCAGTTTAGCGCCACTAGTTGTGGCGCAATTGTTTGATAATCTACCGCCATGGCAATGCTCAAAGCGGTAATATTAATAATTGAAAACGCAAACACTTGGCGTGCCCAACGGGTGGTGTCTATGTTGTATCGATACCCTCTAAGTGCCATGAGTAACCACCAAAAACTGGTGATACAGGCAACGGCCATAAAGGCAGCACCGGTATAACCACTAATTGGCAATAGCATCACCACTAAAGCATATACTGCAATATAAAGCACAATATGGCGCTTAGCTTTATTAACACCTTGCGCCACGGGCAATACTGGAATATTAGCGGCTTGGTAATCCTTAAAGCGAAAAATAGCAATCGCATATGAGTGCGGCATTTGCCACAAACTAAACATCACCAGCAGTATTAATGCGCCCATGTCGAACACACCCGTAACGGCGCAATAGCCAACAACAGGTGGAACTGCGCCCGACAGACTACCAATAAAGGTGCCGTAAACAGAGTTGCGTTTCATGTAGAGGCTGTAAACCCCTACATAGATGACATAGCCAAAGGCGGCAAAAAATACCGCCGCTTGAGTGGTAAAGGCGACTAATAAGCCAAAGCCAATTAGCCCTAATAACACGCCATGACTTAAAGCGGCTTTTGCAGACATTTCGCCCGTTACAGTCACACGTGAGCGAGTACGTGCCATGGCAACATCAATGTCTCTATCAATAACATTGTTTATGGCACATCCCGATGCAACAACAAGCGATAAACCAACCAAGGTAACCAACATTAACCATGGGTCTATATCACCGCGGGCGGCGAGTAAAAAACCACCGGCAACGCTGATCAAATTCCCCATAATAATACCTGGCTTAGTAACAGCTAAATAACGACGAAACATCTGAAACCTCTAGGGTCTGTTGACCTTTGCGGATTAAAATTTGTTCAAACTAGGGGCGGTTTAATCGCGGCGCGAGGTTTGTAACCTAGTGGGCTAAGTCAAAACCGAGCAACAAAGAGTAAATCGACCCTAGGCAGAACCCTTCGGGCAGCGCCTGTTTGGCATTGATGCTGCGTTATCGCCTATTTATGGGGAATAACCACACCACATAGGCTCCGCCTTGCCTAAATACCAAACAGGCTGCTGCAGATTCAACCTTGAAAGGTCAACAGACCCTAGTACATCATCATTGCGTTTGATTCATAAATGATCCAAACAGACAGTCCAACCACCATGACGATGATCAACGCGCTAAACAAGAAGGTAAAGGTATTTGCTTTACCTTCATCAGTGGTGAAATTAAGGTGTAAAAAGTATTTTAAATGCACCCAAATTTGCACGATTGCTAAAGTAACGATACTCCAAAGCGTGGTGACCTTTGAAAAGTCGCCCTCCATCACCATCCAAAATGGAATGGCCGTTAAAATCACAGATAAGACAAAGCCAATTAGGTATGTTTTAACACTGCCATGTGACTGATCATGATGTTGGCTTTGCATTTGCTCTAAAGCATGTGTTTCGCTATGGCTCATTACATTGCCCCCATTAAATAAACAACGGTAAATACACAAATCCACACAATATCTAAAAAGTGCCAAAATAAGCTTAAGCAACTTAAGCGCGTGACGGTTTGTTTACCTAAACCGCGCTTAATCACCTCAATCATCATTATGCTCATCCAGATAAGGCCTGCAGTTACATGTAAACCATGCAAGCCCACTAATGAGAAAAACGATGTTAAAAAAGCACTTTGCTGTGGGCCATTGCCATGAACAATTAAATGATGAAACTCATAAATTTCCATACCAATAAACACCGCGCCTAAACAAAAAGTGACCGCGAGCCAACCAAGCGTCAGCGCCTTTTTTTGCCCTTGAGCGGCAATCATGGCAAAACCAAAAGTAATACTACTTATAAGTAGCGCCGCAGTTTCTACGGCAACAAAATCAAGCTCAAAAATATCTTTGCCCGATACACCACCTGCAGTGTTCATATAAAGCACTGCGTAGGTTGCAAAAAATGAGGCAAATAAAAGGCAATCGGTCATTAAATAAAGCCAAAAGCCAAAGATTGTATCGCCAGAGGTATCGTGATGCTCATACGTATGACTTACGCTATGAGGCTCTAAATTTACATGGCCTTGAGTTGCAGATAACGTACTCATGCGCTTACCTCCTTCGTATTACTGGCAATATGCGCGCCTTCTATTTGTAATATTTCATCGTTTTGCACGTAGTAATCTACATCGCTGGTGTAAGCACGGTTAATAAACAGCGCAATCGCGCCAATAAAACCAAGCCCTGCTAGCCACCAAATATGCCAGATCATGGCAAAACAAAACGCAGTTAAACTCGCAGCAATAAGCACACCCGATGCGGTATTTTTTGGCATATGAATTGGGCTATAGCTAGATTTACCTTGATAAGCTAGGCCTTTTTCTTTCATATCAGTCCATGTATCAATATCATCAACATGCGGGATTTCAGCAAAGTTATAATATTGTGGTGGTGATGACGTTGACCATTCAAGGGTGTGACCGTTCCAAGGATCGCCGGTGGTATCATCAAGCGCTTCGCGGTTTTTAAAGCTCACATAAAGCTGAATAACTTGGCAAATAATACCGAACATAATAATCACGGCGCCCACTGCAGCAATATAAAGCCAGATATTCCAATCAGGATTATTTGAGTGATTTAAGCGACGTGTCATGCCTAAAAAGCCAAGTACGTACAATGGCATAAAGGCTACAAAGAAACCGATTAACCAACACCAAAATGATGCTTTACCCCAACGTTCATCAAGCTTAAAGCCCATTGCTTTGGGAAACCAAAAAACAAAGCCGGCTAAGTAGCCAAATACTGCGCCACCAATGATGGTGTTATGGAAATGAGCGATTAAGAATAAGCTGTTATGCAATACATAATCGGCACCAGGGATTGCCAGTAATACCCCCGTCATACCACCAATACTAAAGGTAACCATAAAACCAAGCGTCCAGAGTACCGGTACAGTAATGCGCAAACGGCCACGGTAAATAGTAAACAACCAACTAAATAACTTAACCCCAGTAGGCACAGCTATGACCATGGTCATCACCCCAAAGAAAGCATTTACATTGGCGCTTGAGCCCATAGTAAAGAAGTGGTGTAACCATACAATAAAGCCAAGAATAGAAATGGCACCGCTGGCATATACCATCGATTTATAACCAAATAAACGTTTACCAGTGAAGGTCGACACTATTTCAGAGAAGATACCAAAAGCTGGTAATACTAAAATGTATACCTCTGGGTGACCCCATGCCCAAAACAAGTTGATATACATCATGGCATTACCGCCGGCTTCATTAGTGAAGAAGTGGAAATCTAAATAACGGTCTAGCGTTAGCATGGCCAGCACTGCGGTTAAAATTGGAAATGATGCTGCAATTAAGATATTTGCCCATGTACATGCCCATGTGAAAATTGGCATTTTCATCAGTGTCATACCAGGGGCACGCATTTTAAATACTGTTACTAGGAAGTTAACAGCGGTTAATAGCGTACCGAGCCCCGATATTTGCAAGGCCCAAATATAATAATCGACCCCCACCCCAGGGCTAAAGGTCAACTCCGACAACGGTGGGTAAGCAACCCAGCCTGTTTTAGCAAATTCACCAAATATAAGTGATAAATTTATTAAAATGGCGCCACTGGCAGTAAACCAAAAACTTAAATTATTTAAAAATGGAAAAGCCACATCGCGAGCACCAATTTGCAGTGGTACAACAATATTCATTAAACCAATCATAAATGGCATCGCCATAAAGATGATCATAATAACGCCATGAGCGGTGAATATTTGGTCGTAATGCTCTGGCGGCAGATAACCTGGCGCGCCACTGGTAGCAAGCGCTAACTGCGCACGCATCATAATGGCATCAGAAAAACCACGAAACAGCATGATTAGTGCTAATAAAATGTACATAACGCCTAAGCGTTTATGATCAACCGAGGTGATCCAGTCACGCCAAAGCACACCCCATTTTTTATATTTTGTTATTAGCCCAGCTATAATAAGCCCGACAACAGCAATCACCGCCATGGTAACCATGATAATAGGTTCATGAAACGGAATTGCATCTATAGATAATTTACCTAAAAACGACATGATTATTCCTCGCCCTGGCTGTGTGATGATGGCATTGAATGATTACCCATTGCTTGATGCTCATTACTCATCTGCTGATGTTTACCCATGGCATGATGTTTTTTATTCATATCGCCATGCGCCTGCATGTATTTCATCACTATGGTATGAAATAAACCGTCATCAACCTTGCCATAGTAAGCGACTGGGTTGTTCTCACTTGCTTTTGCAAGCTCAACATAATTGGCATGAGTAAGGTTATTAGCGTTAGTTTTTACCTGTTCAACCCACTGGTTGAAGTCAGCTTTTGTTGGCGTTGCGATGGCATTAAATTTCATACCAGTAAAACCCGCACCACTGTAATTAGCCGAAAAGCCTTTAAACGTGCCTGGCTCATTAGCAATTAAATGCAGCTTAGTTTCCATGCCCGCCATTGAGTAGATTTGACTACCTAACTGAGGGATGAAAAACGAGTTCATGGTGCTTTCTGACGTGATTTTGTATTCAACCGGAACATTAGCAGGAAATACCAATTCGTTTACCGTGGCAATACCTTGTTCAGGGTAAATAAATAACCATTTCCAATTAAGTGACACCACTTCAACAGTTAAGTGTTCACCTTTACCCTCTATCGGTTTATAGGGGTCAAGCTCTTGCGTTGACTGCCAGGTGATCACACCTAAAATAACAACAATAACAATAGGAACCGCCCATACAACAGCCTCAATCTTATTAGAGTGAGCCCATTTTGGTGCGTAAATTTCATGGTTTTGTGTGTCTCTGTATTTCCAAGCAAAATATAAAGTCATCACAATAACGGGGATCACAACTAACAACATAAGTACAGTGGCGATGATGATCAGATTTTTCTCATCAATACCTATCTGCCCTTTTGGGTCGAGTACCCCGCCATTACAGCCTGATAAAATCAGCGCCATACTAGCTAAAGCAATATTAAAAAGGTTACGAATTAACAAGGGACTATCCTAAAACCTAAAGAGTTTTTATTAGCTGCCAAAAATATTTAGCAACGATATTTGATAAAAACCCAAGTTAATTAAGATTGAATTACAATAATCCAGAGCGAATGCAAGCATGAAGTATTGACCACTGGCTTAATAGTAAACACCTAGCAGAACCAACCCAGCTTTTTAAACACATTAATATAACGCAATAAAAATTAACTTGGGTGAGGTGTGGTTGGCTGAAAGTGTGTAAAAAACACTAAGCTACAATGAAAGTAATCGTTATTTACAGCAAGAATAAATAATTAGATACCACAGGTGTAACCTATACCCATAAAATTAATGGGTAAACAGACAACCTGTAAAGCTAGGTGGAGCACGACAACCATGCGCAGCTTGCACTGGTTGCTGAACTTTAGCCTCGCTAAAAGCAAAGGCTGCTTTACGGAGGATTATCCCAGCACGACGCGCTGGAAACATGTGGAACAATAGCCAACAAAGGCCAATAAGTAACTGACACGATAAGATGGGATGAGCTAAAAATTCGGCAATTGTCAGTAATAATGGCTCTATAAAAAAGCCATCACTGACCAATGCTTCAAGCCTAAAGGCATCCTCAATAGCGCCACTAAGCAACATAACGACATTAAAAACTAATAATGTTACAGCCACACTCACGCCCTTTTTCGCTTTTTTAAAGCGCTCATGCAACACTGACTTACCTAAGGTAAGCAAAGAGCTGGTATGAAACAAAGAAAGTGAGTTCAAAAACATTAACCTATTAAAATGACTAATAACAAAATTCGGTGTACACCGTGGCAACAAAAAAGGTTGCAGCCGTAAAGCCTTATACAGTGACATGAAATACAGTCTCAACGCATTAGCACTATTTTGCCAAGCTAGTTTTGATCCGCATCAATAGAACTTTCAAAACTTACTGAAAGTTCGGGCATGAGTATAACAAAGAGAATTTTCTGTTCAAGATAAAAACACGATTATTTTATCGGCTGGTGATTTATTTATGCCGATATAAATAAAAAACCTCCCGTAGTGAGCTACGAGAGGTTTTTTTGTTTAAACAGGGATACCCTATTTAAAGAATTTGGTTTTCTTTCCATACTTGCTCTTTGGCTAGACGCTTTTTACGTTTATCGCATGGATCATCGCAATCACATGCTTTATCAATACCTACAGAGCCTAAGCCTCCGCAGCTACTCGCCATCGATTTTCTTTGTACTATCATGCCTATCGCCATCGCAGCGACAATTAAAATAAGTAAGCCAAAGGTTAGAAAAAAAAGTGACATTGCTTAGCCCCTATTGTTCAGCAATAAAATGAGCCCAAACATCATATCTGAGCTCATTGCATTATATACCCTCATGATAAGGATATAAACCTAAAGACTATAAATAAGGCTTAAATGCAGGGCTTGAATAAGTGACTAAACCATCAGGCGATTTAGCAATTAAATACACTGGTAAATCATGCTGCTGCGCATAACGTTGTGCTTTTTCCATTCCCATAACCGTTAAAGCAGTCGCTAAACCGTCGGCCGTCATAGCGCTAGGGTGTAAAACTGTAACAGAAACTAAGTCATGCTTAATTGGCATCCCTGTCATAGGATCAATAAGATGAGTATAGGTTTCGCCATCCATAGTATAAAAGATTCGATAATCACCTGAGGTGGCAATGCCATTATTACCCGGTGTTAATACGCGGTGTACTTTGCGCTCGCCCGGATTTGCATCAGGTTGTTCGATTGCTATTCGCCATGCTTGATTGTCTGGTTTTGTACCAGCAATACGCAGTTCTCCACCAATTTCAACCATGTAATCTGTAATGCCTTTACTTTGTAATAGCTCAGCAACTTTATCAATACCATAGCCTTTTGCGGTAGCCGAAAACGACAGCTCTAAATCAGCAACTGTTTTAGCTAACCCTTGCTCATTAAGGACTAGCTTATCTATACCAATGTTACTGACCATATTTGCCAGTGCTTCATCCGTTGGGCGCTTTGTTGGTTTTTTATCAGGACCAAATCCCCATAAATCGATCAGCGGTCCCATAGTCACATCGAGTGTTTTAGTTGAATCACCAATTCGTATAGATTCTGCAATAACCGCTCTAAAGTCATCACTAATTGGCATTACTTGATTAGCACCTAAACGGTTAAAGGTGTTTATTTCTGAATCTTCAATATAGGTCGACATAGACTGGTTAATATCAACTAAAACCGCATCTATTTCTGCTTGTACTGCTTGAGGGTCCACTTGATCAGCGTAAAACTTGATGTGGTAAGTTGTCCCCATCGTTTTACCTTCAAGGTAAGCTTCTTCGTTGTGTTGTGAATTGCCACAACCGGTGATAAGTAACGTGGATATGATTAAAAATAAGGCTACCACGCCTTTAACTGTGCTTAATCGATTCATAATAGCCTACTTATAAAGGTTAAATAGAGTATCAACTAAAATCAGCGGTAAAGCCAAACTCAGTCAGTTGATATAAAAAAGCCTCATAACACTTAGTGCTATGAGGCTGGTATTTTAACTAAATTTATTTAGTTTGGGTATTAGCCACCGAAATCATCTAATAAGATGTTTTCTTCTTCTACACCTAAATCTTTAAGCATAGAGATAACTGCCGCATTCATCATTGGAGGACCACACATGTAGAACTCACAATCTTCAGGCGCTTCGTGGTCTTTAAGATAGTTCTCAAATAACACGTTGTGGATAAAGCCAGTGTAGCCTTCCCAGTTATCTTCTGGTTGCGGATCTGAAAGCGCTGTATGCCAAACGAAGTTATCGTTTTGCTCAGCTAGGCCGTCAAAATCTTCAACATAAAACATTTCACGCTTAGAACGCGCACCATACCAGAAACTAATTTTACGCTTAGAGTTTAAACGCTTAAGTTGGTCAAAGATATGTGAACGCATTGGTGCCATACCTGCACCACCACCTACGAATACCATTTCAGCGTCTGTGTCTTTAGCGAAGAACTCACCAAATGGACCAGAAATAGTTACTTTATCGCCTTCTTTCAGTGACCAAATGTACGATGACATTTTACCACATGGTAGGCTTAGGTTTCTTGGCGGCGGCGTAGCGATACGCACGTTAAGCATAATAATGCCTTCTTCTTCTGGGTAGTTAGCCATTGAGTAAGCACGAATTGTTTCTTCGTCTACTTTTGACTCTAGGTCGAAGAAACCAAAATGGTTCCAATCGCCACGATACTCTTCAGGAATATCGAAATCAGCGTATTTAACATGGTGAGCTGGCGCTTCGATTTGGATGTAACCACCCGCACGGAACGGCACTGACTCGCCATCTGGAATTTGTAGCTTAAGTTCTTTGATGAACGTTGCTTTGTTATCGTTAGAGATAACTTCACAATCCCATTTTTTAACACCGAAAATTGACTCTTCAAGTTCAATTTCCATGTCATTTTTAACATTAACCTGACACGCTAAACGACAACCTTCACGTGCTTCACCTTTAGAGATGTGGTCAAGTTCAGTTGGCAGAATATCACCGCCACCTTCTTTAATGTGAACGCGACACTGACCACAAGAGCCACCGCCACCACATGCAGAAGATACGAAAATACCTGACTCAGATAGTGCACCTAATAGCTTACTACCTGCTGATGTTTTAATGGCTTTGTCTGGATCGCCATTAATACCGATGATGATGTCACCGCTTGCAACTAGCTTAGATTTAGCACCAATGATGATTAAAACTAGTATTACAACGATAGCGATAAAAACACCAACGCCTAAGAAAATATCCATGATTGACCTCGCTATTATTACAGTGAAATACCAGAGAATGACATAAAGCCAAGACCCATCAAGCCAACAGTGATAAAGGTAATACCTAGACCACGTAAACCATCTGGTACGTCTGAATACTTCATTTTCTCACGGATACCTGCAAGTAATGTAATTGCAAGCGCCCAACCCACACCAGCGCCAATACCATAAACAACAGACTCGCCGAAGTTATAGTTACGCTCAACCATGAAGGCTACCGCACCAAAAATTGCACAGTTAACTGTGATTAGTGGTAGGAAAATACCTAATGCGTTGTACAGTGGTGGGAAGAACTTATCTAATGCCATTTCAAGAATTTGCACCAGTGCAGCAATAACACCAATGAAAGTTAAGAAACGTAAAAAGCTAAGATCCGCTTCTGGGTAACCAAGCCACTCTAGTGAACCTGGTGCTAATACCGCATGGTAAACCAAGTTATTAACCGGTACTGAAATACCTAATACAACAATAACCGCTACCCCTAGGCCAATTGATGTAGTTACTTTTTTAGACACGGCCAAGAAAGTACACATACCTAGGAAGAATGCTAACGCTAAGTTTTCAATAAAAACGGCTTTTACAAATAAACTAATATAATGTTCCACTTATCGCCCCTTACGCTTTAGCTTCTACTTGGTCTTTCTTATAAGTACGAAGTACCCAAATGAATAAACCAATAATGAAGAATGCACTCGGTGGTAAGATCAATAGACCCATAGGTTGGTACCAACCACCATTTTGTACTAATGGAATAATATCAACACCGAACAGTGAACCTTTACCGAATAACTCACGAATAAAGCCAACAGTAAGTAACACTACAGAGTAACCTAAGCCATTACCAATACCATCAAGGAAAGACATTAATGGCGGCGACTTCATTGCATAAGCTTCAGCACGACCCATTACGATACAGTTAGTAATGATTAGACCAACGAATACAGATAACTCTTTTGCCGTAGCGTAAGAGAAAGCTTGTAGTACTTGGTCAACCACGATTACTAATGATGCAATAATCGTCATCTGTACGATGATACGTACTGATGATGGGATATGGTTACGAATAGTCGAGATAAAAAGGCTAGAGAATGCAGTTACCAAGGTCAATGCAATTGACATGATTAATGCATTTTTTAAGCTAGACGTTACCGCTAGCGCAGAACAAATACCAAGTACTTGTAATGCGATTGGGTTGTTAGCGAAAACTGGACCAAATAGGACCGCCTTCATTTCTTTAGTATCAGCCATTAGTTCAATGCTCCTTTACGTACTTTCGCAAGGAAAGGGCCAAAGCCATTTTCGCCAGTCCAAAAATCAACTGCATGGTCAACACCGTTAGACGTTAATGTAGCACCTGAAAGACCGTCGATCTTATGCTCATCACCGGCTGCAGTCCCTTTAACGATTTGGATTGGTAACTCTTTACCTTCCCACGTTGCAGTCCACTGTGGGTTTTGAATTTCACCACCTAAACCAGGTGTTTCGTTATGTTTGTAGAAAATAATGTCTTTAATAGTTTCACCATCGCTTTCAAGCGAGATAAAACCGTACATTAAACCCCATAAACCATAACCCTGAATAGGAAGGATGATTGCATCAGTAGAGCCATCGTCTTTTTTAGAGATATAAACAGGCGCACGCTTGGTAATACGTTGAATACCGGCGATGTCCTTAATACCATTCTCTTTTAAAGGATAGCCTTCTTTGGCATCATACTTTGTTTTTTCAAAGTCAAAATCTTCTACCGGTTTAGCAAACTCACCACTTTGCATATTAACAAAGCGAGTTTCGATTTTAGCTTCAAACGTTTCGGCAACGTTATCAACTTTGCCAATACCAGCAGCAGCTAAGATATTGCTTTGAATATCTTTTGCTTTATTTGCTTTTTGCAGAGGGCGTAATTGTACAGATGTTAGCGATACAATAACTGCACACACTAAACATAATGAGACAACAACAGCTAGCGTTTTGCTAATTGATTCGTTATTACTAGACATTACGTGCCAACCTCCGCTTGATATTAGCTTGCACTACAAAGTGATCGAATAAAGGTGCAAACAAGTTAGCAAACAAGATTGCTAGCATGATGCCCTCTGGGTATGCAGGGTTAACAACACGGATCATGATAACCATAAAGCCAATAAGCGCACCGTATGCTAATTTACCTTTATCAGTAAATGCAGCAGATACAGGGTCAGTTGCCATAAAGAACATACCGAATGCAAAACCACCTAATACCATATGCCAGTACCAAGGCATAGCAAACATAGCATTGGTTTCAGAACCAATAGTATTTAGTATTGATGAGGTTACTACCATACCTAGGAATACACCTAGCACGATACGCCACGAAGCAATGCGCACGTAAATTAGGAATAAACCACCAATAAGTACAGCAAGCGTTGACGTTTCACCCATAGAACCTTGAATGAATCCGTAAAACGCATTCCACCAAAGCTCAATATCAGTCGCGTAATTTAACGTACCAGCAAACGCTTGACCAAGCATAGTCGCGCCAGAGAATGAATCTACGGCAGTCCATACTGTGTCACCTGAAATTTGTGCAGGGTATGCGAAGAATAAAAACGCACGACCAGCAAGAGCAGGGTTTAAGAAGTTACGACCTGTACCACCAAATATTTCTTTTGCGATAACTACACCAAAAGTAATACCTAGTGCAACTTGCCATAAAGGAATTGTAGCAGGCAAAATTAGTGCAAATAGCACTGATGTTACGAAGAAACCTTCATTTACTTCATGCTTACGCACAGAAGCAAACAACACTTCCCAAAAACCACCAACAACAAACGTTGTTGCATAAATAGGTAGGAAGAAACACGCTCCGTAGAACATTTTTGCGCCCCAACCTGCATCGGCAGTCAAATCACCACCTAGTAGCTGGAACAAACCTACTTGCCAAATGTTAGCTAGCTCAAAACCATTACCAAGTGCCATAGCTGCTTGATGACCGATGTTGAACATACCAAAAAACATGGCAGGGAACGTCGCCATCCACACTAAAATCATCATACGTTTTAGGTCGATGTTATCGCGAACGTGAGTTGAACCTTTGTTTACATAACCTGGTGTGTAAAAAATAGTCGCAGCGGCTTCATACAGTGCGTACCATTTTTCGTGTTTTCCACCTGGTTCAAAATGCGGCTCGATATCTTCTAAGAAAGTTTTTAAACCCATTTTAGCCTTCCTTCTCGATCGTAGTTAAGCAATCGCGTAGGGCTGCGCCGTACTCGTATTTGCCAGGACAAACGAAGGTGCATAACGCTAAATCTTCTTCATCTAATTCAAGCGCACCTAATGAAATTGCACTGTCTAAATCACGAGACAATAAGTCACGTAATAATAGCGTTGGCAAAATATCAAGTGGCATAACACGCTCGTAGCTTCCAAGTGGAACCATGGCACGTTTTGAACCACCCGTAGACGTTGTCATTTTGAATAAACGACTCGGAGTAAGGTGAGACAAGAATGTACGCGTTACAGAGAATTTATCACTACCTGGTGCAATCCAGCCAAACAATTCTTTTTCGCGACCTTCAAGTAATACAGATACTTGAACATGGTAACGACCTAAAAATGCATGAACGCCAGACGACGTAGCACCTGCAAGTACAGAACCAGAAATAACACGGTTATCACCGTCTTCTAATTCACCTGCAACTAAGTCATCAAGTGAAGCACCTAATTGTGTTTTCACTAAACGAGGATTCTTAACACGCGGACCTGCAAGCGAAATCACACGGTCTGTGTAAATTTCACCAGTAAGGAAAAGGTGACCATACGCAATAACGTCTTGGTAACCAATGTGCCAAACTTGCTTACTAGCAGATACTGGGTCAAGGTGATGGATATGAGTGCCAACAAGGCCAGCCGGATGCACGCCACCAAACTCATGTACTTCTACTTGAGCAATAGGTGAACTAGGAACTTGACTACCTGCTTGCTTACAAACAAATACTTTGCCATCGGTTAAACGTGATACAACAGCCAAACCTGCTTCAAACGCTTTCGCATTCTCAGCAATAATTACTGCAGGATCTGCAGCAAGTGGATTGGTATCGATAGCTGTCACAAAAATAGAGCTCGGATTTGCATCCAACGCTGCTACTTTACTAAATGGACGAGCACGAAGCGCTATCCATTGACCCGATTGAACTAGTACTTCTTTAGCTTTTTCACGGTCTAAGCTGTTAAGCTCAGTTTCCGAGAAAGAACCAAAGGTGATTTGCTCACTGCCGTTTACTTCAATAACAACAGATTGCAGAACACGTTTAGCACCGCGATTAATTTCTTTTACTGTACCAGAAGCTGGTGCAGTAAATAATACGCCTGGGTTCTTTTTATCTTCAAAAAGTACCTGGCCTTTTTTGACTTGGTCATCCACACGAACATGCATGGTTGGACGCATACCGATAAACTCTTCACCTAGCACAGCTACACGTTTGACGGCAGAACCATCATGAATAACTTGCTGAGGTGCGCCCTCTAAGGGTAAATCCAGACCTTTTTTTATATTGATCATACGCACTTGCACTACATTAACGGAAAGAAACTGAAAAATCGTACTAACCACGCCGCTATTTGTATTATTGCAAGCTATATAAAATGACTCGCTATAAATACCAAACAAGCAGCGCAGTAAAACTCCTCACATATTGCTTTGATTTTAACATTATTGTGGCTGACTATGCGAGTGTATTTATGAAAATTATACGAGAGAAACGTTTATTTAGTTTTGTAATTAACAATTAATAAAATACAAGCTAGACCAAAGTGGTAAATTAGCCAACAATTAGCAAATATTTTTTCAAATCAAAGCTAAAAAGTAAAAGATCCACCTTCTAAAGAAGGTGGCTTTGAATTAGCCCCCTAAAAGGGGGCGTTGTTTACTCCAGAGTTAAC